>JAYTGM010000024.1:0-8010 GCA_043733425.1 Terriglobia bacterium | reverse complement strand
GCGATAAGAGTGATGTATGTTATACATCATGCGGAGAACACAGCTTTATTTGAACGAAGACCTGTGGCAGGTTCTTCATGCGCAGGCTGCCAATTCCGGCACCAGCATTTCGGAACTGGTGCGACAGGCCTTGCGCGAACGCTATCTTACGAAACCTGGCCGAAAGGAAGCCATGCGGGGTGTGATTGGAATTTGGAGTGATCGAACGGACTTACCGGACACCGAACCCTACATTCGGGCACTTCGGACGAATGATCGGCTGGAGCGGATATATCGTGATTCCGATCCTGACTGACTCCGATATCCTGATTGAGGTTTTTCGTAAGCGCGATCAAAAAATTCAACGCGAATGGACCAGCTTGATTGATTCTGAACAGCCACTTCTAATTTCTCCCGTATCGATTGCGGAGCTCTGGGCAGGAGTTCGCCCGAGCGAAGTGAATATCGTCAATGCGCTACTTGACTCACTTACGTGCGTAAGTATTGATAAGGCTGCGGGGCGGCTCGCCGGAGACTTTCTACAGCAATACAGCCGAAGTCACGGCTTGGCAACAGGCGACGCTTTGATTGCCGCCTGCACTATGACGAACCACGCGGTTCTTTGGACACGCAACCGGAAGCATTACCCAATGCCTGAAATCACGTTTTGGCAGTAATCCGCAATTACTCCTGATCCACCCGCTACAATTCTGGTGATGGCTTTCCGAACCGGTGCAATCACTGACGAATTTTCTCCTGACCTGGAAACTTCTCTCCGCAGCATGCAGGAGCTTGGCATGCAAGCCGCCGAACTGCGGATGGTGTTCGGGAAGAACATTATCGATCTGACGGACGAAGAAATTGCGCGCGCCGGGAAGCTGGTTTCGCAATATGGAATGAAGACAGTCGCGATTGCCTCGCCGTTACTGAAGTGCACCTTGCCCGATGCCCCGCCTGTCGATGAGCGTTTTCAACAGGATATGTTCGCGGCCAGGCATTCGTTTGAAGATCAGCCCCGGCTGACGGAGCGGGCGTTCGTTATCGCGGATATGTTGGGCGCAAAGATCATTCGCGTCTTTTCTTACTGGCGTGTTGTTGAACCGCACAAAGTATTCGACCGCGTGATTGCTGCTTTGGAAGCGCTCGGCGAAAAAGCCGGTCAGCGCGGGCTGATTATTGGCCTTGAGAATGAGCATGCCTGCAATATTGCCACTGCGGCTGAATCTGCCAAAGCACTGGCAGAGATCCGATCGCCCCATGTTCAGTTGGTCTGGGACCCGGCTAACGCGTATGTCTCAGGCGAGAACCCTTTCCCTGAAGGTTACGCAAAGCTGCCGGTAAACCGCATTGCGCACGTGCATGCAAAAGATTGCACCATGGAAGGCCATAAGCCAATCTGGGGCCCTCTGGGTGAATGCGATGTGGATTGGCGCGGACAGATTGCCGCGCTGGCCCGGGATGGATACACAGGTTATATCAATCTGGAAACGCATTGGCCGGGGCCGGATGGCGATAAGCATCAGGCAAGTATGATTTGCGGGCGCAATTTAGTGGAGATGGCACGTTAGAGCGCTAAGACCGAAATCGGGGTTGGTAGTTCGATGCTGCTACCGCGGAGCAGTGCGATGCGTGCAGGTCGTCGCGTTCTACGGTCCATCTTGCTCCGGCGTCGTGGCTCATGCAAAGGCCGATAGCGGACGTTGCGACGACAATGCCCGGATCTGCCTAGTGAGCTCGCACCTCGTGAAAATCGCTGTTGATATCTATGGTGGGCTGCCAAGTTTTTCCGCTATCCATTGAATGCGGAACGCCTCCCGCATGAACGTTCGAAAACAGTATGCTCCTGCTCAAATTAGCCGTAACCGCACGAATGCCTAGCTTGCCGAGAATAGCGAGGATGCAGCTTCAGAGATTAAAATTAAGCTCCCACTCTTCAATAAGGCTCTCCCGCGCGTGCAATATTTCATTTGGACCGATCCTATTTCTGGCCGCGAGTTGTCACGCACAGACCTTGACAACGCATGCCCTAAGTTCCAGCGATTTGCAAGCGGATGCGATGATCCTTCGCAGCGCGTATGAAACGCTTCATCCGGGCCTGTATCGTTACAACAGCAAAAGGCAGATGGATGTCGCCTTTGCTGCGCTCGACAAGGAACTAGATCATGACCGAACTTTGCAGGAGGCGTTTGTAGCATTCTCGGAGTTCGCCGCAAAAGTCCGCTGTGGGCATACCCAGGCAAATCCCTTCAACCAATCGAAGGATGTCGTGGAAGCACTTTTCAAGAGTTCAACACGCCTGCCTTTCTACTTCGAGTGGCTCGACCAGCGCATGATTGTCACCAGAGATTTCACACCCGGCTACATGCTTCCTCCTGGCACAGAGGTAGCCCGAATCGGCAGCGTACCCACAAAAGCAGTTCTCGCAAAGCTGCTGTCAATTACGAGAGCGGATGGAGCGAACGATAGCAAACGCGTGGCCCAGTTGGCCGTGAGAGGCGACAGCGAGTACGAGTCATTCGACCTTTACTACCCGTTGTTCTTCCCGCAGAAGAGCGCCAGCATTGCGCTGCAGGTCAGGAGGCCAAAGAGCAGACGGGCCGAACAAATCGCTGTGAAGCCCTTGACGTTTGAGCAAAGGATTACTCCGATTAAAGAACGGCAAGCTCAAAGAAGGGGCGGCGGCGATGCGCTATTCAATTGGAAGTACCTTCCCGATGGAAGCGCATATCTCCACATGCCGACATGGGCTCTCTACAACAGCAAGTGGAATTGGAAAGGTTGGTTGAATGATCACCTAAACGAGGCGGCCAAGCAGAATTCCCCCGCGCTTATTCTAGATTTGCGTGGCAATGAAGGTGGGGAAGATGTTGGAAATCAGGTCATCCGTCATCTGATCGATTCGCCGCTGACGCTTTCGCCCATGCGTCGTCTTGTCCGTTATCGTAAGGTCTCCGATAACTTGGCACCGTATCTCGATACGTGGGATAAAAGCTTCCGCGATTGGGGAACCTCGGCCGTCGATCTTTCCAAACCATGGCCCACAGCGCCGGCAGAGGTCTCTTACTTTCAGCTCAGTCGCTACGACGATGACGCGGCCGGCGACGTCATAAGGCCAGAGGGCACGCGTTTTCGCGGCAAAGTTTTCGTCCTTATTGATGCGACCAACAGCTCCGCTACATTTCAATTCGCGCAGAACATCCAGAGTCATCGTTTGGGCACGCTCATTGGGCAGCCCACCGGCGGCAGTCAGCGCGGCATCAATGGCGGAGCGTTCTTCTTTTTGCGGCTTCCTCATTCAGGCATTGAGATGGACCTTCCACTCATCGGCACATTCCCTTCATCTCCCATGCCGGATGCGGGCGTAACACCGGATATCTTCGTTAAACCAACCGCTTCGGACATCGCAGACGGGCACGACGCCGGATTGGCAGCCGCTGTACATGCAATACAGCAATAGGCCGCAAGTACAGGTATCCAATCGGTTCGTGTAAGCCGGCAGCCCTAAAGAGTTTACGAAGAATTTGCAATCCGGAACCCGTTCTTATATAGTTTTTTCAGGTTTTCACTTCCAAGGGGATGTTCGATGTATAGAACGTTGAAGGCACTTGCGCTGGTGTGCGCGTGCGCATTGATTTCACAAGCGCAAGAGTTCCGGGCTACCATTACCGGCCACGTATCGGACGCAACCGGTGCCGCCGTACCGAAAGTTTCCATTCAGATTTTGAACCTCGCCACCAATGAAGTAGCGGCAGCGGTGTCCGATTCACAGGGCTCTTATACAGCCCCATTCCTGCAGCCTGGCAATTACCGCATCACGGTGGAAGCCGCCGGTTTTAAGAAGCTCATCCAAAACAACATCGTTCTGAACGTCGGCCAAACCGCCGGTATCAATCTGACTCTGGAAATAGGCCAGACCAGCGATTCCGTTACCATTTCCGCTGATAGCGCCGTCCTGGATACCGAAAGCTCAGACCGCGGGCTGGTGATTGATGAAAAGCGCGTGACCGAACTTCCGCTGAATGCGCGCAACCCCTTCATGCTCGCCATCCTCTCGGCTGGCGTAAATTTCAATGGTAACCCGATCTACCAGCGCCCGTTCGATAACGGCGCCATCGCCGATTGGTCTGTAAACGGCGGGCTTGACCGCAAGAATGAGTTCCTGCTGGACGGTGCGCCGAATAATGCGCAGGCGGGCGGTAACAATATCGCTTACGTTCCGCCCGTGGATTCTGTGCGCGAATTTAAAATTCAAACGAACTCTTACGACGCGCAGTACGGCAAGACATCTGGCGGCATCATGAACGTTTCGCTCAAGAGCGGAACGAATCAGGTACACGGCACGGGCTACGAATTTGCACGCCGGAATGCTTTTGACGCGAACTCATTTCAGAACAACGCGCAGGGCACTCCCAAGGCAGGACATTTTCTGGACCAGTATGGCGGTTCCATCGGTGGGCCTCTCTATGTGCCGAAGGTTTACGATGGCCGCAACAAGAGCTTCTTCTTCTTCAATTGGGAGCAGTACAGCGAAGGCACCCCAACACCTCTCAACCTGAGCGTTCCGCAACCGGAATTTCTCAAGGGAGACTTCAGCAATCTAAGAGATTCCGCCGGAAACAAGATCACGATTTATGACCCCGCAACCGGGGCGGTGGACGCCAGCGGTAACTTCATCCGCCAGCCATTCCCGAACAATATTATTCCGCAGAACCGGTTGAACCCAATTGCACTGAAGATTCTTGGGTTTCAACCTCAGCCCAATACAACGACGGCGGGTTTTGGTTATTCAACCAACAACTTCTTTTTGCCGGGCGGCAAGAACCTGGATTCGGATGAATTCTACAATTTCGTTGTCAAAGCCGATCAGAACATCGGCGACCGCAACCACGTTTACTTTCGCTTTGCCAGCAATGACAGAACGGAGCTTCGCACCACAAACGGGCTCACAGGCGTTGCGGAAGACGGGCCGCGTCCTCTGAAAAGACTGAATGACGCGGGTGTTGTGGATTGGGTCAGCACGATTACTCCATCCCTGATTTTCAACGTCCGTGTGTCTCTTTCGCGCTACGTGGAAGGCTCACGAGGTGACGGTAACGTTGGCTTCGATCCCACCGCGCTGGGGTTTGCTTCTTCCCTGATTAACCAGTACCCGATAAAGGGCCAGTTCGGGCGTTATGAGTTCAGCGGTTACAACAACCTGGGCCGCTTTGCCTCATTCAACTACACCAATACGTTCGCTGTGCATCCGAACATTACTAAGATCGCCGGAGCTCATGCCATTAAGGCTGGCGTGGATATGCGCTGGATTCAATATAACGATGTGAATCAGGGCAATCCGTTCCGCCTGACTGTGGACAACAGCTTCACCCAGAAGGTTTACAACAATGCCGATTCCAGCAGCGGCAATTCATTGGCTTCGTTTTTGATCGGAAATGTGAATGGTGGAGGAATCGATTACAACCAGTTCTATTCTTTCCTGGGCCGCTACTTTGCCCCCTATATCCAAGACGATTGGAAAGTGAGCCGCAAGCTGACTCTGAACTTGGGGCTGCGCTACGATTTGAATGTCCCGCCGAAAGAACGATACAACCGGCTGAACAACGGCTTCGACCCCACTGTCACCAGCCCCATCGATGCCAAGATCGATCGTAATGCCTTCCCGAATTTTCCAGCTTTAAAGGGCGGATTGCTTTTTGTGAAACCCGGATCGATTGATAGTCACATCGATTACACCGGCATCCAGCCGCGGATTGGATTTGCTTACCAGGCTTTCAACAAGTTCGTGCTGCGCGGCGGCATTGGCCGCTACGATATCAATCCCAACAACGATTTCTTCCGCACTAGCGGCTATTCCATTACAACAGGAATCGTTAATTCGCTCGATAGTGGCCGCACTCCCATTCCGAACCTGCTCAGCAATCCGTTCCCGACAGGCGTACAGTTGCCTCCTGGCCGTACACTTGGGCCAGGCACTTTCGTCGGCCGCGGTGTTGACTTCTTCAACCCGACTTTTAAGCTGCCGTATGTCGATCAGTTCTCCTTCGGCTTCCAATACCAGTTGCCGCTTTCTTCACGGTTGGGGATTTCCTACGTCGGCAACCGAACTTACAAATTGCAGACCGCGCGGCAGTACAACGAGCCGGATTTAAACTTCCGCAAGCAGTGCAATCCTCTCGAAGGCGGCAGCCCGGCGTATTGCGATCAGCTGCTTCCTAATCCGTTTTACAATCTGCCGGAATTCGCGGGCACTTCGCGCGGAACAAGCACCACCATTTCGCGCTTCGAATTAAACCGCCCGTTCCCACAATTTGGAGCACTGAATGAGCGCGGCCGCAATGATGGCAAGCTCTGGTATAACGGCCTGCAAGTGGATTATGGGATTCGAGCGCAGAAGGGTCTGAACGTGACTTTTGCCTATACCTTCTCGAAAGCCACACAACGTGGCGGGTTCGATTCGGGGAACAGCATCAACGGCAATAATTCAAATCAGGCTTTTAACGACATTCAGCGCTTTGTCTATGAGCAGGGGCCCACAGCCTATGATCGCCCGCACGTCTTCAAAGTCAGTCTTGTATATGAGCTGCCATTCGGGAAAGGAAGACAGTTCCTCAACACGGATAATCCCATCTTGAGCCGCGTATTCGGCGGTTGGGAATACACCACCATTTTCCAGTACTCTTCCGGCAGGCCATGGACGCTGCCTGATAACGTCCGCTACATTCGCGATGCAACCCTCAGCAATGTGAACTTCCGCGCGCCGGTGGTGCAGGCCGTGCGGCCCTGCGTTGCCAAAGAAGCTGACAATGGCACCATATCCTTGCAGAACTTCAGCGCCAACCTGCCCGGTTGCACCCTGGATAATTACAACTTCCTGGTTCTGCCGCGCTATGCTCCGCGCGAGTTGCCGTTCCGTACCAGTGAAGTCCGCTTGGATGCGAAACCGCAGTTCGACATGTCGCTCTCAAAGAACACGCAGATCTATAAAGAACGCATTAGCGGCCAGTTCCGGCTGGAAGCATTCAATGTGTTCAATACCTTTTGGATGCCGCTGCAGCAGTTCAATAACGACCCAAATAGCGCGAATTTCGGGCAGATTGTGAAATCGACGGTTCCACAGGGAAATGCGAATTTCCCACGCCAGATTCAGCTTGGTTTCAAGCTGATTTTCTAACGTCTGTAGAGGGCAAAAGAATCGTAGGTGGCCGCGGAGATCCGCACTGTGCGGGCCGCGGTCGCCTCGAGTCCGGTCGCCTGAGTCGCGCCGTCTAACTCCGGGCGCAGATCGTTGTGCAGGAAGTAACCACCGGGCTTGAGCGATTGCGCAATGTTGCTGATGGCGACCGTCAATTCCGGTCCTTCGTAATAGAGCAGGACGTTGGTGGCAATCACAAGATCGTAGCCGGAGAGCGGAGCTTCCGTGACGATATTGCGTTGCTCGGCGGTCACGGCCTTGGCCCATTCCGGCCGCACCATGACCTTCTTTAGAAGCCCCGTTTCCTGGACAGTTCCCAATCTCTGTCCCAATTGGTAAAAGTACGCAAGGTAATCGCGCTCACCGTCCAGCGCGTGCAGCTCCAGGACAGGGTCCGCTGCAAATGTCTGGAAAAACCGGATCACGCGCGGATTGATATCAATGCTGTGAATTACCGGCTTCATGCCTAATGCCAGCAGTGCGTCCAGCACGGCGAAGGGTTGGTAGCTTTGCGGGCGCGCCGTCTCGATCAACCCCGTTCGAGGCGCGAAGTCAAGCCCTGGTCCCACTATCAGAATTCGCGTCAACTCCAGCTTCGGTACCATAGCCCGCAGAACATGCAGCGCTTGCCACACTGCGTAATTCGCCGCAACCGCGGTGTCCGTGCTGTGCCCGCGATTGGTGTAGCTCGATTGGTGTTCAAATTCCTTGGCGTAGAGAAAGCGCATCGCCCGCCCATATTCAGCCCCAAAATCCCGGCCTGCGGCAATGTCCCGCATTTCTTCCAGGCGAAGGGCAAGATTGTCTTTTTGAAGTGCCGCTTGAAACGCGCGCATCCT
>JAYTGM010000023.1:0-19579 GCA_043733425.1 Terriglobia bacterium | reverse complement strand
CCGCACGCCTGCGCCGTCTCTTGCGCCAGCCAGTGCGGCACCTGCCCCCGAAATCGCTGACTCTCCCTCTGCTTTGGTAAAGGCACAGCTAAAACCATCGAAGCCGGTCGAAATCGAATTCGATGGAATCCGCCAGAGGCTTGCTCTCCTGCCTCTCGAACTGGACGCCACTTCGCCGGTAATCAGTCCCGATGGTAAAGTTTTGCTCTTTCTTGCGTCTTCAGGCGGCGGCCAGCAGAACCTTTACACCTACATGCTGGATGATTTGGTGAAAGAGCCCGCTGTACCCAGGCAACTCACTTCGACAGCCGGGCGAAAAGCCAGCGCGCAGTTCTCTCCGGACGGAAAAGAAGTTTATTTTCTGGAAGGTGGCCGCATCCAGATCGTCACTGTGGAAACTCGCGTAGTGCGGCCGCTTGCGGTTACCGTCGAGCTCGATGTCGATTTCGATCGGGAGAAGCGCGAAGTCTTCCACCAGGCATGGACCACCGTGAACGAAACCTACTATGACCCTAAGTTTCATGGCGCGAACTGGTCTGATCTGCGCGGCCAATATCTGAGGAAGGTAGAGGCTGCCCGTACGCCCGATGAGACCCGGCGCGTGATCTCGCTCATGATCGGCGAGCTGAACTCGTCCCATTCCGGGATCTCGGCCGGGCTGGGCACCGGCGCGCCACCCGCGGCGGGACGGCTCGGCCTGGTGATCGATCCGGCGGACAACACCATCACTCAAGTCACGCCCCTCGGGCCAGCGGATGTCGGGGGAATCAAACCCGGTGAGAAGCTGCTTTCGATCGATGGCAAATCGCTCGCCGGTTCGGCAAACCTCGATGAGATGCTGCAATACAAAATCGGTAAGCGCACCGTCTTGTCTACTTCGGCAAAGAAAAACATCGCGCTGCTTCCCGTCAGCGGCGTGGTTGAGAAGCAGCTTCTCTATCGCAAGTGGGTGGAAGAGCGCCGCGCCTACGTCACCAAGGCCAGCAACGGGCGTTTAGGCTACGTTCACATCATCGATATGTCTCAGCAGGCGCTCGATCAGTTGCACATCGATCTCGATACCGAAAATCACAGCCGCGAAGGCGTAGTCATCGATATCCGCAACAACAATGGTGGATTTGTAAACGCTTATGCCCTGGACATTTTCGCTCGCCAGCCCTACCTCACCATGACGCCTCGCGATCATCCTTCATCGCCGGCGCGCTCTATGTTAGGCCAGCGCTCGCTCGAACTGCCGACCGTGCTGGTTACCAATCAGAACTCCTTATCGGATGCGGAAGACTTCACCGAAGGCTATCGTTCGCTGAAGCTTGGAAAAGTAGTTGGTGAGCCCACCGCGGGCTGGATCATTTATACCGGGTCAGAACAGTTGATTGACGGTTCCGTACTGCGCAGGCCTTTCATCAAGATCACCGCGAACGATGGTACCGACATGGAACTGCACCCCCGCCCGGTGGATGTCGAAGTGGATCGGCCAGTGGGTGAGAGTTATACGGGTCGCGACGCACAGCTCGATGCCGCGGTGAAGACGTTGCTCAGCGGCATTGGATCGAAAAAATGACCGGACTTAAACCCAAATCCTTCTGAAAGCATGCGTATCCCGCGCCGCTTGGCCGACGCTTCTCTCATCCTGGTCACGGCAATCTGGGGCTCCACATTTCTCATTGTCCAGAACTCCCTGCATCAGGTCTCGCCGCTCGCTTTTTTGGCCTGCCGCTTCTCAATCGCCTCAGCCGTGCTGCTGGTTGTCAACCGTAAGCACTTCACGCGCGAAGCCGTTATCCCTGGCATCATTACCGGCTTCTTCCTGTTCGCCGGATACGCGTTTCAAACAATTGGCCTGCAGTTCACCACTGCCTCGAAATCTGCCTTTTTGACAAGCCTTTCGGTGCCGATGGTACCTTTTGTCGCGGCACTCGTCTACAAGAAAGCGCCTGGGTTGCGGGAAACTTTGGGCATTGCGCTTGCGTCAGCCGGAATGTTGTTGTTAACCGTTCCCGGCGGCATCGGCGAAATCAGCAAGGGAGATGTGCTTAACTTCTGCTGCGCGGTTGCATTTGCCGCGCAGGTTGTGGCCGTAAGCTTTTATTCCGGCCGGGGGAGTTTTGGAACCTTTGTCAGCATGCAGATGGTCACCGTAACCGCACTCTCACTTGCCACGTGCCGGTGGGCGGAGCCGTTCACGTTCCGGCCCAATGGGCGCGCGTGGTTTGCATTCGCCGTGACTGGATTACTTGCCACTGCCCTCGCTTTTTCCGTGCAGGCCTGGGCACAGCAGTACACGTCTGTAAACCGGGCGGCTGTCATTTACGCGCTGGAGCCGGTTTTTGCCTGGTTGACCAGCTTTGTCCTATTAGATGAGGTTCTTTCCGTTCGGGCAACCGCCGGGGCTGGATTAATTCTGTTTGGAATTCTAATTGTTGAAATGAAACGGAGTGCCAAGCAGGTACATCATATAGATAGTGTGCGGCACTCAGATTTTTGAGCGGTCGCCACTCCTTATAAGGAGCACAACCAAACACATGGGTTTCAATGACATTTCGAACAAAGTCCGCCGGCAGAAGTTTTTATCGTTCGCGGTTTTGCTTTTTACGCTGTCTTTTGGCGTTCTGATTGGCACGGTTGTCAATACGGGCGCGAAGGCGGCCAAAGACCAGACGTTCGCCGCCCCCGGGGCCAGCCCGCTCACTATTCCCTCCCCCGTCCAGTTGCAGAACTCGTTTTCCACCCTGGCGAAAATGCTGGAACCCTCCGTGGTGAACATTTCGAGTGAATATATTCCCTCGAGCAAGACGGCTAAACAACCCCAGGCTTCGCCGCACTCCCGCCGTCAAACACCTAATCAGGACGAAGATCAAAATGACAGCATGCAGGAATTTATGCAGCGCTTCTTCGGCCAAGGTGGCGGCAGCGGGGGTAATTTAGGTGGAATGGACCAGGAAGACCGCCGCACGGCTGGCCTGGGTTCCGGAGTTGTTGTGGACCGCAACGGCTATATTCTTACCAATAATCACGTTGTGGAGCATTCCACGCGCTTGCGGGTGAAGTTTACGAATGATTCGACAGAGTACCCCGCGAAAGTAATCGGGACCGACACTCTGACCGATCTCGCGGTGATCAAGATCGACAAAACCGGTCTTATTCCAGCCAAGATTGGTAACTCAGACGCCGTTCAGGTGGGGGATTGGGCAGTCGCTATCGGCTCACCCTTCGGCTTCCAGGCAACTGTGACGGCCGGCATCGTTAGCGCCAAACAACGTTCGCTCGATGGCGATGCAAACTCCCCTTTCCAGAAGTTCATCCAAACGGACGCGGCCATCAACCCGGGTAATTCGGGCGGTCCGCTGCTGAATATCAATGGCGAAGTAATTGGAATTAACACCATGATTGCCAGCCGCAGCGGCGGTTACCAGGGCATTGGTTTTGCTATGCCTATAAATTCGGCCGTGGCGGTGTACAACTCCATCATCAAAACCGGACACGTCACACGCGGTTCCATCGGCATCAGCTTCCTCGACAACGCCGAGACCAAAGACCTGATTAAGGCTTACGGCGGAACTCATGGCGTTTTCGTCCGCGAAGTCTCCCCCGATATGCCTGCGGACAAAGCCGGAATTAAGCCGGAAGACATCATTACCTCTGTCGATGGCAACACAGTCAAGAACGGTCAGGACCTGATCGATATCGTGTCTTTGAAACCAGTAGGCAGCACCGTAACTGTAGCTATTCTGCGTGGTAGTAAGACGGAAAACTTGAAAGTAGCCGTTGTCGATCGCGCAAAACTGACGGCCGGAGCGGGTATCGATACTGATTCCACTGAGCCGAATTCGGTAGAACCCACGCAGGCCAAGTTCGGCATCTCCATTCAGAACGTGAACGACGGGATGAAGCAAAGCACCGGCTATAAAGGAAAAGGCGGCGTGGTGATCCAGTCTGTCGAACCGGGTTCCTTTGGGGATGATATCCATCTGGCTAAGGGCGACGTGATTGAATCCATGACGTCCCACAACCAGCACGAACCGGTGAATTCGGTGGATGATGTCAAGCGCATCCAGGCGAAACTGAAAGCCGGCGATATAGTGGCGTTTAAAGTCTGGCGAAGCGCCGGTGTACGGGGCGGAGCCTGGCAGGCTCTTTACCCTGCCGGAACTCTTCCCGCGCAGTAGCTGGTAGCCATTAGCCTGATACAATTCGGTGGGTGTTAGCTCTTCATTTGAGCAGACACCCACCTTTTTTACGTTATGAAATTTTGGGTTCGTTTTGCGCTTTTGTTAGTTATCGTCTCCGGGGTTCCCGCTGCTGTTAAGCACAAGAAGGCCAGTACCGTCAAAACTCCCGTCGCTAAGCACGCGGCAGCTGACAAATCGGTCAAGTCTTCAAGCAAAAGCGGAGGCCGAAAGGTCTATACTTCCCGCAAGAAATCTTCCCGGAAGCGCATTGCGGTAGCCCGTCAGCCTGCTCGTCCTGTGGTTCCTTCTTCAGACCGTTATCGGGAGATTCAGGAAGCTCTCGCAAAGAAAGGCTATTTGACCACGCCGCCCACCGGTTCGTGGGATCAGAATGCGCAGGATGCGATGCGTAAATTTCAGGCCGATCAGAACTTAAGCGTTAGCGGAAAACTCAGTTCGCGTTCTCTGATTGCATTAGGCCTCGGTGCCCCCACCGCGGCAGTACCGCCTGCAAGTTCACCAGCAGTTCCCCCAAAACCATGATTATTGGCGTTCCTAAAGAAGTAAAAGACCACGAGAGCCGCGTTGCTCTGGTGCCCAGCGGAGTCGCGACCTTGCGTGAAAACGGTCACGAGGTTCTGGTGGAGACCACAGCGGGCAACGGGAGCGCTCTTACGGACCGCGATTACCTGCAAGCGGGCGCCACTATTGTGGAAAAGGCCGCCGATGTCTGGGCGAAAGCCGATCTGGTGGTCAAGGTGAAAGAGCCTCAAACCTCTGAATTTCCGTATCTGCGCCAAGGCCTGATGCTCTTTACATATTTGCATTTGGCTCCCCTGCCGGATTTGACAAATCGCCTGCTGGAAGCCGGTACGACCGGGATTGCCTACGAGACCATCCGCGAATCGGACGGTTCTTTGCCCCTGCTAACGCCAATGAGCGAAGTGGCTGGGCGCATGTCCGTGCAGGTCGGAGCTCAATACCTCGAAGCACCGAATGGCGGGCGCGGGCTGCTGCTGGGCGGCGTTCCTGGTGTGGCCCCGGCAAATGTGGTGATCCTGGGAGGCGGCGTTGTGGGCACAAACGCCGCGAAGATCGCGCTGGGTATGGGTGCTCACGTTTCCATCATTGATCGCAGCCTGAACCGGCTTCGTGAATTGGACGACATCTTCAATGGACGGCTTACCACGCTGGCTTCCAATGTATGGACCATCAGCGAGACCATGAAGCACGCGGACCTGGTGATTGGAGCGGTTCTAATTCCGGGCGCATCGGCCCCCAAACTGGTTCGCAGCCACATGATTGCAAGCATGAAACACGGCGCGGTAGTGGTAGATGTCGCAATCGATCAAGGCGGCTGCTTTGAAACCTCTCATGCCACCACTCACACCGAGCCAATCTATTTTGTAGACGGAGTTTTGCATTACTGCGTCAGCAACATGCCCGCCGCTGTGCCTCATACATCTACTTTTGCGCTGACGAACGCGACGTTCCCATATTTGCTGGAGCTCGCAAACAAGGGACTCGATAAAGCGATTGCGGAGCGGGAGAGCATTCGAAGCGGCGTCAATACCTACAAGGGCCAACTCACTTACCAGGGCGTGGCCGAATCCCAGGGCCGCAAATGGTCGAATCTCAGTTAAACCGGGTTCTGACCCATCTGGACGAAGAGGAGCGCCTCTTCCAGGCTTCTGTCCGCCGTTTCGCCCGGGAGCAGGTGCTGCCGCACGTCAGGGAAATGGACGAATTGGGTTCGTTTCGTCAAAATATTCTGGACCAGTTGTTCGCGCTGGGGCTGATGGGAATCGAAATTCCCGAAGAATACGGTGGCCAGGGCGGCACCTTTTTCCAATGCATTCTGGCGGTGGAAGAACTCTCCGCGGTCGATCCTTCAGTCGGCATCATGGTGGACGTTCAAAACACCATCGTCATCAATGCCCTGCTCCGTTGGGCGAATGAAGCGCAAAAACAGAAGTACCTGCCGCGGCTGGCCGGAAACACTGTTGGTTGCTACGCGCTTTCGGAAGCAGGCTCCGGGTCGGACGCTTTTGCGCTTGCGACGGTTGCCAAAGACGAAGGTGATCATTGGTCGCTTACCGGCCGGAAGCTTTGGATCAGCAATGCGCTCGAAGGCGGCTTATTTCTGGTGTTTGCGAACGTGAACCCGGACGCTGGATACCGCGGCATTACGGCTTTTCTGGTAGAGCGCGGCTTTTCCGGCTTTAGCGTGGGCAGAAAAGAAGACAAAATCGGGTTGCGTGCTTCTTCCACGTGCGAATTGATTTTGGAAAACTGCCATGTACCCCGTGAGAACGTAGTCGGCGAAGTGGGTAAAGGTTATAAGATCGCGATCGAGACGCTGAATGAAGGCCGGATAGCCATCGGGGCCCAGATGATTGGGCTCGCGCGCGGGGCTCTCGAAAGCGCCGTCGGGTACGCGAAGCAGCGCAAGCAGTTTGGCCAGCCGATCGGGCAGTTTCAAGGCGTACAGTTTCAACTCGCCACCATGGCAACTGAACTGGAGGCAGCGCGCCTGCTGGTTTATAACGCCGCCCGGATGCGGGATGCCGGAATTGGGTTCGTTTCGGAAGCTGCCATGGCAAAGCTATACAGTTCGCAAGTAGCTGAAAAGATTGCGTCTGAAGCGATCGAGGTTTTCGGTGGAATCGGCATCACCAAAGATTGCCCTGCGGAAAAATTCTATCGGGACGCTAAAATTGGGCGTATCTACGAAGGCACCAGCAACGTCCAGTTAATGACCATCGCGAAACAATTGCTTGGGAGTTTCAAATGACACGTCAGTTTGTTCTTCTCGCCTGTTTATCAGCTACAAACCTTTGGGCCGCGGATGTGAATCCTGAGGAAGTAATCCGCAAATTCGCCGCGAAAGAAAGCGAGTTTCTCACCGCGCGCGAGCAATACACCTACAGGCAGAGCGTCAAAATTGAAGAAATGGACTCGGGCGGCAATCCACACGGCAAGTACGAGTTAATTTCCGATATTATTTTCAGCGCCGATAAGAAACGGTCAGAGCGCGTAGTACGTGCTCCTGTTTCCACTTTGCAGAATATCCTGTTGACTCCGCAGGATGAGCAAGATCTCCGAAACGTGCAGCCCTTCGTGCTGAACTCGTCCGATATTGCCAAATACGACGTGAAATACCTCCGCAAGGAAAATGCCGATGAAATTCCCTGCTACCTGTTCAGCGTAAAGCCTAAAACTTTGGTGAAAGGCGAGCGCTATTTCGAAGGCCAGATTTGGGTCGATGACCGCGATTTTCAGATCGTAAAAACCTTCGGTCAAGGTGTGGGATACGAAAAAAAGAATTCAAATAACAGGTTTCCGAAGTTTGAGACCTATCGCCAACAAATTGACGGTAAATACTGGTTTCCTGTCTACACTCATGCCGATGACGTTCTACAGTTTCAGGACGCGCCCCAGCGGATTCGCATGACCGTGAAGTATCAGAACTACAAGAAGTTCGGTGCTGAGAGCACCATCACGTTCGGCGATGAAGTGAAGGATTCAGAGAAACCGGTACTTCCCCCGTCCACGCCGCCCACAAGCCAGCCGAAGCCGAAGTAAGCTGAAGAGATGGCAGATACTAAAGTAACGGTGCTCGACAACGGGCTGATTCGGTTAGAGGGGGATTTTGAGATTTTCGATTCCGAGGGCAAAGCGTTCGGGCTTGGCGGCAGGAAAGCAATTGGACTCTGCCGGTGTGGGCAATCCATGAACAAACCTTTCTGTGATGGTTCCCACGGACGCACTGGTTTTCAAGATAAGGTGGTGGCGCGAGAGCTGCCTCCCCCAAAACCGAAGGTCTAGCTACTTTTCATTCCCATGAGCGCAAACTTTGAGCAACCCCGCATCCATATCAATCGCGTTTATACGCGCCAAGGCGATTCGGGGGAGACCGCGCTGGTTGGCGGACAGAGGGTTCGCAAAGACGACCCTCGTATTGAGTGCTACGGAACAGTGGATGAACTAAATTCGGTCATTGGCGTTGCAAGAATAACTATCGAGGGGTTGGGCGAACCCGCAGGCAGCTTGGCAACAATACTCAAAAGAATACAGCACGAACTTTTCAATGCAGGTTCCTTATTGGCTACTCTGCCTGAAGATGTTCACCCGCGTCAGCCCCGAATCACAGCCAGGGAGGTACAGCATCTGGAAGCTGAAATCGACCTGATGAATAAAGATTTGCCTGCCCTGCGCAGCTTCGTCTTACCTGGGGCGTCACGGGCCGATGCTGAACTTCATGTGTGCCGGACCGTTTGCCGCAGGGCAGAACGTCTTTGTATTGCTCTGCCGGGTTACGACCCCGAAACTCTCAGGTATCTCAACCGCTTAAGCGATGCCCTGTTTGTCTGGAGCCGCTGGGTGAACCACCAGATGTCGATTGAAGAAACGCTCTGGCAACCTAATCAAAGTTCAGATTAGACCCGACGGGACATCTGCATCACCATTGTGATCAGAAACCCTACCAGGAACAGGAAGAACGTCACTTTCGCGATCGCCGCAAAAGCAAATGCAGTCACACCGAAACCAAATATCGCTGCTAGTATCGCAATTGCTAAGAAAATCAAGGAATAACGAAGCATAATAAGGGTCCTCTGACCCTGAGTGATGCACGTCAAACACCAGACTGCGTGATAGCGTTATTGCTGTGAGGCAGGCGGGGGCGAGAGCTTCTCCAACTCCGCTAACTGCGCGCGCACCTGACCGGCATCTTTTGCCTGCGGGTTCGCTTCCAGATAAGACCGCATCTGCCGCGCCGCACCGGGGTAATCCTGCTTCTCCATTAGGATCACGCCCAGTAGCTGATCCAGCTTGCCGAACGTCTTGCGTGTATCCAGCTTCTGGGCTTCCCGGGCGCTTTTTTCCGCGGTATCCAGGTGGCGCAGGTTCAAATTTGCCAGAGCGTTGAAATAGTACATCTGGGGGAATTCCACAGCATTTAACCGGATGGCACGGTCCGTAAGATCCAGGGTTTGGGGCCAGTCCGCATTTCGCGCCGCGATGTTGCTCAGCGACAGGAATGGCGAAATATACTTCGCATCCGCTTCCATGGCTTTCTTATAATTTTCGGTTGCTTCTTTGATTTGCTGCCGGCTTTCGTCAATCCTGCCGAGTTCATACCAGGCGGTCGCGTATCCCGGATAAAGTTCCACGGCTTTATGGAACTGCTTCTCCGCTTCCGGCTCTTTGTTCTTTTTCAGTGCTTCGCGCCCTTTTTCAAAGGCATGGATGGCGTCTTTTGGCGCATGCAGGCTGGCGTAGCTAATGGTGGTGCCCACGACGCCCCCGATTCTATGCAGGATGATCGTACCCACGTTCGGGTTATCGAACGCACGATGCATGCTCAGGTTTACCGCGTCAGACCGGAAGCCCGGCAACACGGCGCGCAGTTCGCATCCGGAGAGGCTCTGCTCTCCATTGCGCCCGAAACCGCCGGGGTTGGTGTTTCGTTGTCTCTGTCCTGGAAATCCGCCAAAGGAAGAATCGCTCGCATCCGCAAGTATGCCCAGGTTGCTGTCCAACTGAAAGTTGAAGCGGCCTTTGGAATCCGTGTACCCCTGCGGCTTCGGGTTGGTGCCACAAATTTTCTCGAGTTTCACCAGGTCGGGCGGCGGGGTTCCGTCATCGAGCGTAACCTTGCCGGAAAGATAAATTGGCCGGTTCACCTCCATTCCCTGCTGCTGAGTTTGATCGCTGGGAAAGGGCGATGTGTTACGCGTGTTATTCGGGTTCGGAACGGTGGGCGTTGTGGGAACGTTCGGTGTGACCGGGGTCCCTGGAGAAACGGTCTTCTGCGCGAAAGACGCAGTAGTAAGGAGAAAAAGAAAAATGGCAGGCTTCATATTGTGCACCTACGGGCAAAACACCAATGCCCGTAGTATGTCACAGCCAGCCGCAACAGCTTTAAAACAGCCGTTCCTGCTTCTTCAAAGTGCCGAACGAACCTACATTTGCAACCGAGAACGAAACGCGCAACTGGTTCTCATTGCGGTTGCTGAAGGAGAACCGGCGATACTGCACGCTGAAGCCGCAGCAGTCGGTGTTGTAGTTGAGGTTCACCGTCGCGAATTGCAAAAGCTTCTGCTTGTAATCGTAAATTGCGGTGAACGCGGTGTTCCAGCCGCGCCGGTTCGGGTCACCATAACCGACAGCGCTCCTTACCTGATTCGCGCTCGGGGTCAGTTTCGGGTTGCTATGCACTTGGTTATGGCCGCCGGAGAAGAAGTATTTCGCGCGCCGGTAATTCGCATTCAGGCCGCTGTTCACCACTTGACTGCGGAGCGGATCATAATCCGTCTGCCATTCGAGCCCAAATCCGGGTCGGGGGCTAATCCGCAGGATTGAAATAACGGGAGAGTAATTTCTGGGCTGATCGAGAAACGTGTATCCAGTCAGGTCGACAGTGCTAAGTACCACATTGCGCTGATTGGCTTGCACCGCCCCCCCGAAAGTCGGGTCGAAATAGCGTTTCTGGAAAACCTCCAGCGTGGCAATCTCATCTACGTTGTCTCCGCGCTTGGCATAAAGCCGTTGCGTGACGCCGAGTTCGATTTCATTCGTGTTGGTCAGCAGGTCGGTCTGGTCGAACCGGATCACCCGGCTGTAATCGGAAACGCTTACAACGTGCGGCCGGTTATCCCCATCCGTGACCAGCCGTGAATCCGTCAACCCCGATACATAGCGGTATGTGGCCCGCGGCTCGATGACGTGCTTCAACTGATCGCCCAGCCATGTCTTGCGTTTGAAAATTCGCTCTACCGTTGGGAAGACCATATCCACGCCGACATCGCGTGCACTCCGCAGCAAGTATCGGTTCACCACCGCACCTTGCTCGAACTGCTGGTTGTAATAAGTCTCGTGAAGGGCAAAGCTCGGAATCAGTTGGATCCCCTTAAAGCGCAGCACACTCATTAAACGCGGGTCCACGGTGGCCCGGCGGCTGAACTGTTCGGTTTGCAGTTTCCCTTCTACGGCCCGGCTTCCATCTTCGAAGTTAGTCACCGCAGCCGCTTGCGAACGATAGAGCAAACCCGCCGCCGAATCGAAAGATCCCCAAAGTGGTAACGGACCGTCCAGTAACTGGCGGTCCCGGCTGCTGAACTGAATTTCCGGCAGCTTGCGGATCAGGATCACGTCATTTGGCAGATTATCCTGAAAATTCTCGATGCGGGAAAACACGGCATTAAACGTGAACGAATCCTGATGTTTGGTCACGTAGCCTACCGAGTGCGATTCAGAAAACACAGCTTCATTGAAGCTTTCCGTGAAGTTCTGCCGGAACAAGAGCGAACTCAAATAATTGATATTGCCACGCGCGAAATAACCATTCCCTAAATCCGCGCGCCCGGTTGCATACAGGTTAAAGCCGCCCTGCTTCTGAACCGTTCCATCGTTCTGCTTGAGTCCACTATCTTGCACGCCATAGAAGATCGCATCGAAATCGGATTTCTCGGTTGGTTTGCCCCGAAAATCGATGTGATGTGCCAAACCTCTCGCCGTATAATCCTGCACGCGGTAGGTAACGTCATAGCTGCGATTGATGGCCCAGAAATAGCCGAGACCGAAGAACGCACCGCGGCGCGAGCTGTTTCCCGCGTTCGGCGTAAGGAACCCGCTCTGACGCGGTTCTTTCTCAAGCGACTTTCGGAACACCGGCGCGTAAAACAGCGGCACCCTCCGCAAACGAAAAACGGCCTTGTAAGCTAGAGCGCGTTCGTCGGGAATGATGTCGAACTTGGGCGCGGTCAGTGTCCACCAGGGGTTTGGCATGACGCAACCCGTGATCATGCCGTTGTACAGGATGTACTTCTCTCCCTGACGCTCCGCCCACTCGCCTTCGAAGTAAAACGGATTATCGCTGGTGAGCATACCGGGCCGCGCTTGGATTTTGGTCTTCGCGTATCCGCGCGGCTGATCGAATCGTCCAATCTCGGTCTGCGTGTTATATTTCGCGCGGCTCGCCACGATGAGTTCATTCCGTTCGAAGTGCTGGAAGAAGACATGGCCGCGTGCTTCCGCGTCGCCAGTCTCCTGGTTGTAATCGATCTCGTCCGCTTTCAGGATCATCAGAGCGCCTTCAATTACAGCGCGCCCCCGGAAATGATACTGATCGCCTTCTTTGGTCTCGGAATCGGCGGTAATGTTGTAATCGCCCATGTTGGGCTTTTCCGGCCTGGGTGGGCGAGTCCGGAAATCGGGCTGTGGCAAGGTCCCTACTTCATAGGTCTTGCCGCTCTCCGCATCAGCGGACGAAGGCCTGCTTATTTGCGGTAACAGGTTCAGCGGGCACAACAGAATGAAACCCAATAAATACAGGCATTTGGGAGAAAAAAGTCCGTGACAGCGACCTATGATTATGGTACTCAGAGAGATAGCTTCTTCTTGCGTAGGGGACCGCAACGGCCAACGTAGCACGGCCCCCTTGTAGCCGCAAGCTTTTCCCGGACTTTGAAGACATGACTTGCCACTATTGCCGCTCCGTCAACGCTGATGAGGATCACAGATGCCGCCGTTGCGGAAGGCGCCTGGCGGGCTCCGCGGTAGAAGCTCCGCCCGAATACGCGGAACGAGCGCTGCGGAATGTAGGGGCTAACGCTCTGGCCGCTGCGGCGGCAACGGTCGAAATGCCGCGCCCTGAAGTTTCGTTGCCCGCTCGAAATACCACTCAATCGTCGCTCTTTGTTCAAAACAATATTATTCCTTTCAACCGGCCTGCTATGTCTGAACCGGCAGTTCGGAAAGAGCTTCCGGAAACGGCTGAGTTTTTCCCTCCCAAGATCGCTGCTAAGCCCCGTCCCACGCCTCGCAAAACGGCCACGGACAGCGCGCAATCGACACTGGATTTCTTGCCGCCCAAGCCGCATACCGCAAGGCTGCTGAAGACCACCGTTGAAGCAGCTATTCGATGCGATGTACTCCCGGCGAGTCCCATGCACCGGGCCGGCGCCGCGGCCATTGATGTCGGACTCATCGGGGCATCCTGCGTCCTGTTCTTCGCGATCTGCCGTATCTTCGGCGGTAGCATACCGGTGAACAAGCAGACGCTGCTTATCTTCGGCGGCCTATGTGTGCTAATTGGAGTTTTTTACGGATTTGTTTGGATGCTGGCCGATCGCGAAACGCTTGGAATGTATTTGGCCGATTTACGAATCGTGAACTTCAGCGGGTTCCCGCCCGACCGTAAGACACGTGCCTTGCGGATGATGGGCTGCTTTCTGAGCTTCTGTTCAGGAATGATAGGAATCTTCTGGGCGCTGCTGGATGAAGAAGGCCTGACTTGGCATGACCATATGTCCAAGACCTTCCCCACCCTTCGGGATACCGGATCGCATCTGATCCGGCATTAGGATTTACTTTGGTTCCGCCGGTCCGAAAAACGAATCGTCAAACGTTACCTTCGCCGCGGCACGCAAATCGTCCGCCTGTTTCTTAGCCGCTTCGGGCCCCAGTTTTTCCACAATCTCCGCTTTCGCCTGCTCGAAGGTCTTTGAGTCTTTCGAATCCATCTTGATGAGGTGGTAGCCGAACTGTGTCTTTACAGGATCGCTGACTTTTCCGACAGGCAACACAAATGCCGCGGCTTCAAAGGCGGGAACCATCTGGCCGTGCTTGAAGACTCCCAGGTCGCCACCATTGGCACCGGAGCCGGTGTCATCCGATTCTGCTTTCGCCAGTGTCGCAAAGTCCGCGCCGCCATCCAATTTCTTTTTGACTTCCGTGGCTTTTGCCAGGGCTTCTTCCTCTGTCAGATCCTTCATGTTGGGGCGGACCGGCACCGGCGAGCCCTTGTACCGGATAAGGATATGGCTGCCCTTAGCGGATTCATAATCGGCCTTGTGATCGTCGTAGTATTTGCGGGCCACAACGTCATCGACCTTGGCATTTTTCGCAAGTTCCTGAAAGAGGGCATTCGCCAAGATATTTTCGCGTTGAAACGCAAGCTGCTGCTGAACGCCGGGCAGCTTATCCACATTGCGTTTTTCGGCTTCGCGTGCCATTACTCGCAGTTGCACAAGCCGCTCGGCGATCTGGCGCTTCTGCGGGCCTTTCGCGGCTGCCTGAAACTGGGGCGGCAGCGTGCTTACGATTTCGTTATATTGAGCCAGCGTGATTTTGTCCGCGCCAATGGTTAGTACAACCTGGTTCGGATCAGTCGGCACGGCTGGGGCGGGAGGTATAGTGGGGGCAGTAACACTGCCGGGCATGGGCGGTTTCGCTCCAGCCGGTGCCATGCTTGGGGTCTGCGCCAGCGCGACCGCGGCTGCTCCGGAGAGTATGAATAAATGTAATGACTTCACTAGTTTATGGTAACCCACCCGGTTGTTACAAAGCCCTTCCGAACCTGTGTACAATCTGAGGTGCTTGTATGTTTGAACAATACCGAGGTAATGAATCTATTCTGGTAGCCGACGATGAGCCGGTTGTGCTAACTCTCACCAACGTCATTCTGAAGAACTATGGCTATAACGTGCTGCTTGCCAAAAACGGCGAAGAGGCATTGGAAGTCCATCGTCAAGCCGGGCCCGTCGATCTGGTTTTAACAGACGTGATTATGCCTCAGATGACCGGTCCGGAACTGATGCATGAACTGAAGCAGGAAAGCAAAAACTTGCGGTGCGTGTTCATGTCCGGATACGATCACGAACAGATTCAAAGACATGGAGTGAAAGATCTGGGTTGTGATTATTTGCGCAAGCCCTTCACCCCGGAAGCATTGCTCAAGAAAATCCGGCAGACTTTAGATGAGCAAACCCGCGTACAGTAGCTGCTATCTGCCAACCAGCGGAGCGACTGCAATCATCACCAGGCCGAGCACATAAAGCGCCAGCATCACACCCAGCGTGGCGCGTACCTGCGAACGGGCATTGCGGAATTCCTTCCAGAGTGAAAGACCGAATAGCGCACCGATCGGTGCCGCCGCCGCCGCCAAACCCTGAGTCAGGGAGGAATTGACCGCAGCCGGACCTTCCGCTGTCGCTCCAATCAAGCTAAAGAGCGTGCCAGCAAACCAGAGAGCACCACCCGCCAAACCCAACAGATGCTGCCGGACGTTGCCTTTAAAGTAATCGAGAATCTCAAGAGGGCCACCCGCGACGGGCAAATTCATAAAGAAAAGATTGAACAGGAATGTGGACAGGAACATGCCCAAGGCGAAAAGAAAGCCGATGGAATATGGCCCCAGACCGGTATCGCCTTCCATGGCTCTCTGCACCATCGGGTAGATAAAACTCATCAAAACTCCGCTGATTAGCGCGATAACAACCGCTTTGATGCTTACTTTTTTTCTAGTGGACTTGACTTCGCCTGTTCTGACCCTTTCATCGAGATTGTGAAGCCTGTACTGCTTAAATGCTTGCGCGGCGGCGACTACAGCCAGCAGGATAATTGCCGCTCCCGCGAAGAGAAGAACGGGGCTGCCCTGCGGATGTGTGGCGTAAGCCCAAAAGACGCCGGTAACCAACGCGATCCCCATGGCGACAGGGAAGACAACCGCCATTCCGGACAGCGAAATAGCAGCAAGGAAAAGCATGTTCGCGAGATTGAAAATAGCCCCCGCCAGCAATGCGTACAGATCCTGTTTCTTGCTTGCGTGCAGCAAATCGTCTCGAAAAGAGAAACCATCGAATCCTAACGTGCCCAAGGTAAGGGCGGTAACACTGGCGACAGCCATCACGGCAAACACGAAATCGAAATAGTACAGTTCAAAGCGCCAGTTGTCCGCGAGTTTGAACGTATTAGCCCAGGAGGCCGCAAACAGCATGCCCAATACCAGGAGCGCGAGCGTTGCGTAATACGTTGTGGGTAAGATCATTCAGTTCAGTGCGAGAGTACAACGCGGGATGGAATGGGGTCAAGCGGCCTACAGGGCGGAATCACCCGATCGAAATAATAGTTCAACGCGTAAGGCCACGCCCGCGGCATGGCACCCGTGCAGAAATCAGCGCGTTGCGATTGGACTTTCAAATACAAGCCACGGGCCGAAGCCTCGCGATCGATCTCAGGCACGGATGTAATTTTCAACCAGACTACTGAACCGACGGTGAGCGCAAACAGACCAGCTACGGCCCAATGCCGTTTATTCACACGTTCAGCCAGCAAAGCGGTTGCGCCGGCCATCATCAACGGCAGCATCAAAAGGGCTGCCCGGAAGCGCACAATCAGGGGCACCGGCCAGGCGCGGCTCAAACCAGAAGCAATGGCAATGGGAAGAAGTGCACCGACCACCGGCACCCATGCCAGTGAAAGCGCGGGTAGCAAGAGCCACGGTGCGGCAAAGCGCACTCGGAACAGACCGAGGCCAATCAGGGCGGCGATAGGAGGCAAAAGCGGTAGCAGGTAACCACCCAGCTTATTGGTGGATAAGCTGAAGAACAGGAATCCCCAGAGAGCCACCGCGGCTAGCACTCGCGTATGTGGCTCCTGGTAAAGCGTCCGGCGAAGGGCAAGAGCCAGCAGCGCGGTCCAAGGAAAGAATGAGGCCAGCAGAACAGGCACGTAGAACCAGAAGGGCTGGACATGCTGTAGAGCTTCGGAACTGAACCGGCCTAATTGATGTTCCAGGAAAAAAGTGGAGAGGAAAGGCGTTCCGTTCTTTAAAGTGCACAATACGTACCAAGGCAGAGCCGTGGCGAAGAAGGCGAGCAGGACGGCGGGACGTAACAGGTCTTTTGAGTGCCTTCGGCCGAACCAGAGGACCGGAAGCACAAGGACCAACGGCACAAGGCCCTTGGCTAGGACGGCGAGGCCCAATGAAGCGGCTGCCAGCGGCAGAGTCCGGCGTTCGCCATTCTGAATCCACGGCAATGCCAGCAGCAGAGCGCTTCCAAAGGTGGCTGCCAGGGGCAGATCGGTAACGCCACTCTGGCTGAATGCAACCCATGCGGCTGAAGATGCCAGGATGGCTGCCGAATAAAAAGCCGGCTGCCACCCCCATTCCCGCTTGAGCCGGAAAAAAAAGAAAATCAGAAAAGCGGAACTCAAGAGTGCTACCGGAACACGGGGGGCCAGGTCCGGGTTGAATCCGGCCAGGTTGGCGAGACCTGTCATCCAATAAATAAGCGCAGGTTTTTCAAACCATGGCGTACCCCAAAGCCGCGGCGTAATCCAATCGCCGGAGCGGGCCATTTCACGCCCAATAGCGGCATAGCGGGGCTCATCGGGCCCGATCAGGCCCATTGCATCAAGCCGGAAGAAATACAGGAAGAAAATTGCTGCGGCGCAGGCAAGGATGAGTAGAAGGACCTTGCCGGTATGGGACATCAAAACCCATTATAGAAAGGTGCAGCGTGCCGTTGTTGTTCTTCTTATGCTTTTTTGCTGCGGCTGCTACGAACCCGCGCGGATGGAGCTTTGGTACTGGCATCATTCATATCTCACGACGGCGGAATCGGTCGCGGCCAGCAAGGCACTGATCGACCGGGCCGCGCGGGCGGGCTATACGGGTCTGGCTTTGTGGGATTCGTCCTGGACATTTCTGAGCATGCCCGGCTGGCCTGACGCGAATGTGAGCAAGCTCAAAGAAGTTGTAAATTATGCTGTAGCCCGCGGTCTTCGCGTGATGCCCGTTGTGGCACCTTATGGACACTCGAATGACGTTTTGAAGCAGCACCCCAATTGGGCGGAAGCTCAGCGCGTAACGGGAACGCGCTTTCGGGTGGACAATACCGGGCGCGCACTAATTCAGGTGAAAGGGCTGAATGAAATTGCGGATGTGGCACCCAGAGCTTTGATGACCGCGCGGGTGAACGTGGAGCCCTGGCGGCAATATCACGTGCACCTTGCCGTGCGTACCCATGCTTTTAAAGGTGTGGCGCAACTGGAGGTGGACGATGGACTGTCAAGCCGCCTGGACGCCAATCTGCGCCCCGCGCCGGACCAGGATTGGACGCCGCTCGATTACACCTTCAATAGCGCCAGCAGCTCCTCCGTGCTGATTCGCGCCGGTCTGTTCGGTGCGCATAACGGTGAGCTTCAGGTGGCACGGTTCGCGGTGGAGGAAACAGCTTTGGTGTACGTGATTCGCCGCGCCGGGACTCCGCTGCGGGTTTACGACCCCGATCACGCTGACGCACAGTTCGAGGAAGGCCGCGACTTCGATCTGGTTTACGATCACAAACTTCGGGCGAAGCCGGAATTTACGAATGACAATTTTCATGACCCAGGCCCCGTTACTATTCCCTTGGGAAGCAAACTAAGGCCGGGGCAAACCGTAGCCATGGATTATTACGCGGTTGTTCCTGTTTACGACGAAGCGGTTAGCGTCTGCCTGACGGACACGGCAGTGGAGCGATGGATGGTGGAGAATGCACGCGCGTCGGCGGCGTTCGTACCCAAGGGGAGCGGTCTGCTGCTGAGCCACGATGAGATTCGCCAGATGAATTCCTGCGCGGATTGCCGGGCAAGAAGCCTAACCGCCGGTGCACTGCTGGCCGCTCATACTAGGCAGTTCACCGCGAAGGTGATGCCCCTTGGACCACTCTATATCTGGAGCGACATGTTCGACCCCGTTCACAATTCGCGCGCCCACTATTACCAGGTGGAAGGGACGATTGCGGAATCATGGAAAGGGCTGCCGGCCGAAGTGACAGTGATGAACTGGAATTTGGAACACCTGCGTACTTCGTTAGTTTGGTTCAGTGGCGATGATCCCCGGCAGCCTGTTGCGCACCGTCAGATTATCGCGGGCTTTTACGATCCGCCGGATCACGACGCGGCGGCTGCCGTCCGCCAGGAATGGGCTGCGGCGCGCGGCGTTCGCGGTGTCGTGGGGACCATGTACACCACATGGACGAACGACTATAGCCAGCTTGAAACATTCGCCGCAGCCGCACGCGCGGAATGGGCGAAGTACCGCTCTTCCAACCCCTGGTGAACTAGATTGCTTGTTTTTCGAGCGGCGTGACGGGATCGAGGGCGAGCCAGAAGAACGCTCCCATGAAGTACACGGCCGCTGCAACGTAAATGACCAGGTTCCAGTTCTCGTGCGTGTTCTTGAGGATGTAACCGGCCACCAAGGGGGCAAGCGCTCCACCCGCGTTACCCATCATGTTCATGGTGCCGGAGAGCGTGCCTGCATAGTGGCCACCCACATCCATGCAGGAACCCCATGAACCGGGCATGGAGAGGTCATTCGAAAAACTGGCGAAGGCCATAGCGATGATCGCTGCCACTGGATTTTGAAGCGTGGTGGAAAGAATCAGCAACATACTGGCGCTAAGAAAACCGGTAATCGCCAGGATGCGGCGGGTCGTGGTGACGCTTCCGGTCAAGCGGGTAAGGGGTTTGGCGATGAAGCCGGAAAAGATGGAGCCGATACCGCCCAGGAAAAGGGGCAGCCCGGCGAGGATGGCGAAGCCGCTGGTAGCGGGATCGAAATGCCGGGCTTCTTT
>JAYTGM010000022.1:0-2908 GCA_043733425.1 Terriglobia bacterium | reverse complement strand
TTGCGTTCTCAATCCTCGCCCATTTCGCACCTTCCAGGCCGCTGAAATGTACGGCCGCGCTCCTGGCGATATGCTCGCTAGGCTCACTCACTGCGATCTTTCACCTCCCGCCTCCCGCTCCCGAACTTGATACCGCTGACGGAGATTCCGTAATTCTGTCGGGATGCGTGGTGGAACCTGCGATTACGGCTCGCGGTCGAGAACAATTTACCATCGAACTCGGGCCTGGCGCACGCGCACGCGTCAATTGGTACCTGCGCCCTGGCGAAACAGCACCAGAAGCTCACTATGGTCAGCTAGTCGAGTTCCCGGCGAAAACCCGCCGTCCGCATAATTTCCAAAATCCCGGTGCCTTCGATTACACCCACTTTCTAGCACGTGAACATATTTTCTGGACGGCCGCAACCCCGCCGGGAGCTATCCTGACCGTGCTTCCCGGACGCTGTGGGAATCGCTTCTGGGCGGCTATTTTTGCCTTGAGAACCGGCGCACTCAATCGCATAGAAAACCTTTATTCCGGCCAGCCTTACACCATCGCCATGATGGAGGCGATTCTTATCGGCGAAACCGCCGGACTTCAAAAACTCTGGACGGAAGATTACCGGGCCACCGGAACCTTCCACGCCCTGGTAATCTCTGGCAGCCACGTCGCGGTCCTAGCCGCAACTCTCCTGTTCTTCCTCCGGATTGGGTTCGTTCCGTCAAATATCGCAATGCTCCTAACCATCCTGGCTGCATGGCTTTACTGCCTGTTGACCGGCTGGCAGGCCCCGGTGATCCGCTCTGCCGCCGCCCTGTCTTTATTCGCTATCGGCCGCCTCTTCTACCGCGATTCGCGAATGCTCAATATCGTTGCTGCCGTTGGCATCGGCTTCCTTCTACTTGACCCCGAATCGCTCTCCGATCCAAGCGCCCAGCTCTCGTTCCTTTCCGTCGCGCTTATTGCAGCTTTCGTGGTGCCCGCCATTGAAAGAACTTCCGGCCCCGTCGCGGAGTCATTAAGCCAGATACCCTCCACCGCTTTGCTTCCTCGTGCCGCGCAAATCCGAGTGGAAATCGGGCTAGCGGTTCACACGTTACAAATCGCTCTCCCCAAACTTCCGGCCAAAATCACTCAGTTCCTGGTCCACTTGCCAGTTCGCCTCGCAATTTTTCTTTACGAACTGCTGCTCACCTCCGCCATTATCCAAATCGGGCTGGCCGTGCCGATGATTCTGTACTTCCACCGGCTCTCCGTGACAGGTCTTTCCGCGAACGCAGCCGCCGTGCCTCTACTTGGCTTGGTGGTGCCGATTGGGTTCGTTTCGGTAATTTTGAATTCCAGTCTCTGCGCCCAATTGGCTTCGTTTTTTCTGATCCTCACCGAACGAATCGTCGCCTTTCATGCGCGCTGGGAGCCGAACTACCGAATTCCAGATCCCCCGCTTTGGCTGTCACTGGCTTTTATCGCGCTCCTACTGCTCGCGGCCATCCGCTTCAGGCCAAAAGTTCGTTTCGCAGCATTCTGTTGTTCCTTGGCCGCGCTCGCCGTCCTGGTAGCGCACCCCTTCGCCGCACTCACCCAACCGGGCACGCTCGAAATCACCACAATCGATGTCGGCCAAGGCGACGCTGTCCTGGTCGCCTTCCCTGATGGCAAAATCGTCCTGATGGATACCGGCGGAATCCCGCTGTTCGGCAAATCGGTTGAAACCGCCACCCGCCTGGATATCGGCGAAGATGTGGTCGCGCCTTACTTGTGGACGCGCGGAATCCATCACCTGGACGCGGTCGCTATCTCGCATTTCCACGACGATCACTCCGGCGGTCTGGCCGCCATTCTGCGCGATTTCAGCGTGACAGAGCTCTGGACCGGTGCCATACCTGCAAACTACCCGCTTCCAGGGATTCCATTCCGCAAACTGCTGCGTGGAGTTCCCTTCCCCTTCGGCGGCGCACAAATCCAAGTCCTGGCACCCGGCCCCGATTACCAGCCGCACAAAACGCCACACAATAACGATTCGCTCGTCCTGCGCCTGGCCTACGGCAGGCATTCGTTCCTGCTCACCGGCGATGCGGAAAAACAGATCGAAGCGCAGTTGCTATCGGTCCCGCGCACCGACGTCTTAAAAGTGGGCCACCACGGCAGCAAAACATCGTCCACCCAGGCTTTCCTGGATGCAATCCGCCCCGCGTTCGCCTTGATCTCGGACGGCTACGAGAACCGTTATGGCCATCCTCACCCGAAAACGCTCGAAGCTCTGGAACAGCGCCACATCGCCATCAGCCGCACGGATCTAACCGGGCTTACCACCGCCCGCACGGATGGTCGTTATCTTACTGTATTTCCCGCTCCCCTTCCATTTCGCTCTCAAGCGCCGCCGCTGGACCTTCCGCCCTCGCTTTCTCGAGTACCATCCGAGCGTCTTCCACCTGCGATTCCGGAACCTGCACCTGAAACTCAAGTGACGGCAGCGTCGATGGACCTATCATCTGCACATCGAAGTCGTTCGCCTCCAATACTCCCTTCACATTAAGGGCTTCCATTTCGCCGTCGTGGTTCGATGAGCTGAAGACAGCAATCATCTCTTCTTCGGAATCCATGCAGTTAGGATATCCTAGCCCTATGTCCGACAACGAAAATAGCAGCAGCGGTTACCTCTGGTTCCTGGCCGGAGCCGTCATGGGCGCATCCGTCGCTCTTCTCTATGCACCGAAGACCGGTAAGGACACCCGAGGCTATCTGGGCGATCAAACAGACGGTGGCCGCGAAGCCATTGCCCATTCCGGCAAAGATCTGATGGATAAGGGGAAAGAGCTATACGACCGCGGCCGTGAATTGGCCGAAGAAGCAGCCGACCTGTTTGAACGCGGCCGCAAAATGGTTCAAGGCTAACCTTCTGCTCACGCTGGGCCAGTTCCGCATCAC
>JAYTGM010000021.1:0-2915 GCA_043733425.1 Terriglobia bacterium | reverse complement strand
TAAATTATCGTTCATGATTCACGAAATTCTGACTGTCGGAATGCTGCGCTGCAACTGCTCTGTATTCGGTGATGAAACGTCGAAGGAAGCGATTGTGGTGGATCCGGGCGACGACATTGACGACGTGCTCGCGGTGCTGGCTAAGCATCAGCTCAAAGTGAAAGCGATTGTGATCACGCATGCGCATATCGACCACATTGGAGGGGCGCAGAAGCTGAAAGCAGCAACGGGCGCCTCGGTTTATATGAATGCGAACGATCGGGAATTGAGTGAGCGGATGGATATGCAGGCAGCCTGGCTGGGCATTGACACTCCGGAGGTGACGGATGTGGATGTCTTCGTGAAGGAAGGCGACACCCTGACGGTGGGAGCGACGGTTTGCCATATTTTGGAAACGCCTGGCCACACGCAGGGAAGTATCAGCTTGTGGATTCCGGAAGCGGCGAAGCTGATTGCCGGGGACACGCTGTTTCGCGACAGCATCGGCCGGACCGATTTACCGGGAGGGGACGGGAAACAGATTCTGCAATCGATTGAGGCGAAATTGATGACGCTTCCAGAGGAGACGGTGGTGATTGCCGGGCATGGAATGAATACCACGATCGGGCGTGAGAAGCGGTTGAACCCGTACGTGCGGCGATGAAGATTTCGAAGTGGCCGGAAGCGGACGAACGCGAACTGGAACTACTGCGGCAGGTGCTGCTGAGCGACCGCTGGGGCGGCTTCCATGAGATGGTGGCGCGGTTCGAGCAGGAGTTTGCCGCGTTTCAACATTGCCAATTCGGTGTGGGGGCGATCAATGGCACTGTGACGCTGGAAATGATTCTGGAGGCGATGGGCATTGGTGCGGGCGATGAGGTGATTGTGCCGGCGATCTCATTTGTTTCGACCGCGACCGCGGTTTCGCGTGTGGGCGCGACACCTGTGTTTGTGGATATAGACCGCTCGACATTCAATCTGGATCTGGCGAGGGCCCGGCAGGCGCTTACTCCGGCGACCCGGGCCATCATGGCGGTGCATTTTGGGGGGCCGATGATGGATACGGAGGCGCTTCAGGAATTGGGCGTCCCCGTGATTGAAGACGCCGCGCATGCGCACGGTTCGGAGTGGAGTGGGCGGCGGGCGGGCAGCATCGGGGTGGCGGGAAGCTTTAGTTTCCAAAATTCGAAGGTGATGACCGCGGGTGAAGGCGGTCTAGTCACCACCAACGATTCAGGGGTGGCGGAGCGCGTGTGGGCGATTGGGAATCAGGGCCGGCGCAAGGATAGCGGGTGGTTTGAGCACTACACGCTGGGCACGAATTACAGGATGACGGCGTTACAGGCAGCGGTGCTGCTATCGCAATTGGAGAGATTGCCGGAGCAGAACCGCCGGCGGGCGCGCAATGCCGCGATTGTGAAAGAAGAGCTTGGGGCGAACTCACGCATTGAGTGGCAGCATGTGCCGGAGCAGGCTGCGGTACACACAAATTATTTGCTGCTGGGGCGCATTGCGGAGCGCGGACGGTTTCACAATGCGGTCACCGAGGCGGGCGTGCCGTGCACTCCTTTTTACCCGCACACGTTGTATCAGAACCCGCTTTATCAAGCAGGCGGATGCCGGGTTGAATTTTGTCCGGAAGCGGAAGAATCGATCACGGAAGCATTCTGGTTTCCACATCGCGTTCTGCTGGGGACGGAAGAGGAGACCCGCGAAATTGCAACTGCCATCAAGCGCGCGGCGGATGCTTAGTTAGCGCGGTAAAGGCGCCATTGCGCCGATTCTGCCATGACATGGAAGTGGCTATTGAGATAGGGTCCGTAGATCCTGCGGATGTTTTCGTAGGCAGGGTAGGAATAAGTCTTGGGGACCATGACTAGGTTTGCGGAGCCGATCAGCCATTCCGCGGTGGGCCGGTGGGCATCGCTGAAGGTGGTTTGGTAATCGAGAGTGGTAGCACCTCCACGAGCGGGCTTCATGCCCAAACCATAGGAGAACGGGTTGGTAAATTCTAGACACATGAGGGTGTCGCCGGGCGCGCGGTTTTGTTTCACCAGAGCGAGACCATCGTTGACAAAGGCGCGGTACCAGGAATCGGTACCGGTGGGAATAAAGCTTGCAAGCGTGCTTCCCGCCATCGGAATTTCATGGCGCGTGGCTTGAACCCTGAGAAACGCCGCATACCCGAACCCCATGAGTGAAGGCGCAATTGCGGTAAGGGTGAAGACACTGCCCCAGAGGAGGACCGCGCCACTCAGCAAGCGGGAATCGCCAGAGGAGCGGCGTGCGAGCTGGCTGAGAGCGAGGAGCACAAAAAAAATGGCGAGAGGCGTTCCGTGCGGTTCACTACTGCCGAAAAGCAGCACTGTTCCGGCGAAGCAAACGGCGGCACCGGCAATGGTAACCGCACGAGCCGAGTGGCTTCTTTTTTGAAGGAGCAAGAGTAAAGCGGTAATGGCCGCGAAGCTGATTAGGGTGCCGGCGTCCACCAGGATGCTATCGAGTTGATAGGCGCGGGCGAAGACGCGTTTGGCACCTGCCACCATGACAAAATCGCGAATCATTGGCATGAGTGTGAAGCCGAAATATGCGTTGAATGAGAGCGAGAGCGCCGCGCAGCCAGCGGCGATACCGGCCCACCGGCGCGCTGTTTGCGGACGGCAAAAAGCCAGAGCGCCGATGAGAAACACGGCTGCCCCGAAGAAGGTAATTTTCAGGAAGAATAACATCACTAGCAGAGAACCCGTGGAAATGCCGCCGAGTAGTTCCTGCCGGTTACCGGTGCGCTTGGCGGGGGCTACAGCTTCGAGCAGGATGAGCGCCAGCGCCGCATATCCGTAACGGTTGTAGGTTGTTGCCGGGCTGGTGAAGAGTGGGGATTGGCCGAGAGGAAACGGCGCGGTAACCAGTAGAACGATGGAGAGGCAGAATAAGGC
>JAYTGM010000020.1:0-2915 GCA_043733425.1 Terriglobia bacterium | reverse complement strand
GGACATAAATCGCAATCAGCGGAGCAAAACAACTCAATACGAAAAACCCCGCTCCCATGGCGAGAATGACAAAGCCGAGCACTGGCGAGTGGAAAAGGTACTGCATTCCGCTACTCAAATCTTTAAACACCGCGCGTACGCCCTTGCCCGCTTCGGCGGTTGTACGCTGAATAGCAATACCGGAGAGCATGGCGGCGGAAAACAGAAAGCTCACCCCGTCATAAAAAAAGCAGGAGTTCGGCCCGAATGCGCCCACCAGTGCCCCAGCCAGCGCCGGGCTGACAATCCGGGTTACCAGAAACGCCTGCATGATCAGCGCGTTCGCGGTCAGCAAGCCTTCCGGCGGCACAATGGCCCGAACTGTTACAGACTGCGCGGGCGAGAAAAAGGTGGAAACGAAGCTGATTGCGAACAGCAGCGCATACAGCGTGTAAAGACTGTGCGCATAAATCAAGCCGAACGCCAGAGCGCAACGGATCAGGTCGCTTGCAATCATGGTGCTTTTCACGTTCCATCTATCCACGAAGACCCCAGCAAGCGGACCGACGACGGCCATGGGCAACATGTAAAACAGAGAAATCAGCGTCATCTGTTCCGGGGTTGCGTTCAAACGAAACGAAGCAACACTGAGAATGGCAAATAGCGCCAGGAAATCGCCCATTACGCTCACGAATTGAGCAATCCACAAGCGGCTTACCCCTGGCAACGCGAGCACCTGCCGGAACGTTAACGATGCAGCTTGAGGTGTAGTGGGGGGGCTCACGGATCAGGTTATTGTATCTGGACTTCGGCCCACATTTGCAAAGGATGGCCCACGATATAATTAGGGCTGAATGAGTATGCTGTCACCCCGTCTGCAATTGAAGGTCGCGCAGAAACAAATCCTGACGCCCGGCCTGGTGCAGATGGTCACCGTTCTTCAACTCAACCGTTTGGAGTTGAAGGAGATGATCAATCAGGAAATTATCAACAACCCGGTCTTAGAAGAATCGGCTGACGGTGGCGAGGAAATTTCCGCGGAAGAATTACAGCCGCTTCTGGAAGGCGAACGCATGTATGACCCCGCGGATCAGCCCATTCTGGAAGCCGCCATGGTGGATATGCACCGTGCCGACGCGGCCGGCGAGATGGGCGCGCTCTCCCCTGACCTGATTGGAGACAGTGGCACGGCTTCGATCGAAAGCGGTGGCTTGGATGGAGCTATGCTCGATGGTCCGCTGGCCGATGCCGCCGGTTCGGATTCCCTGCTCGAAGCCCCCGCGGCGGCCGATCCTTTTGAAGAAATCGATTACGGATCTTTCTTTGAAGATTATCTGGATCCCGGCTATAAATCTCCCGCTTCCGAGGTGGTGGAGAAGCCTTCATTCGAAACCTTCCTCTCGCAGCCGGTCACTCTGCCCGATCATTTGCGGTCGCAATTAAGTGTCAGTCTGATTTCTGACGATGTCCGTGATGCGGCAGAATCCATCATCGGCAACCTGGATGAAGACGGCTATCTGATTGCCTCACTGGACGAAATTGCGCACATCGGCAGCCATTCCCGTGCTGAAGTGGAAGCGGCTTTGCATGCGGTGCAATCGCTGGAACCGGCCGGGGTAGGCGCGCGGGATTTAAAGGAGTGCCTGCTGCTTCAGATTGAGAGCCGGAACGGCCGCAATGGTGTGGCCTGGCAGATTGTCAGCAAGCACCTTCGGCTGCTCGAAACCCGGCAATTCAAAGAACTTGCAAAGGTCTTAGGCAGGCCTCACGAGCATATAGAGATTGCAGTAAAGATGATCCGGCATCTGAATCCGCGGCCTGGCATCCGCTATTCCGGCCCGGGCGCGCGTCTTGTGGAACCGGATGTTTACTTCATTAAAGACGGCGATGATTACCTGATTCAGATGAACGACGAAGATGTGCCGCAGCTTCGCTTGAACGCGCAATATCGCAAGATGCTGGACCGCGACAATGGTGCTACCAAGGAAGTTCGCGACTATGTGCGCGAGCGCTACACCAGCGCCATCATGCTGATGAAAAACATTGAGCAGCGGAAACAAACCATCCGGCGGGTTTGCGAAAGTATCAAGCGGCGTCAAGCCGAGTTTCTCGCTCAGGGTTTGGATTTTCTAAAGCCGATGATGATCAAAGAGGTAGCCGAAGAAGTTGGCGTGCATCCTTCCACGGTGAGCCGCGCTGTCGCGAACAAATATGCGCATACGCCTCAGGGTGTTTTTGAGCTTCGCTACTTCTTTTCGGAATCCGTGCAGGGGCCCTCGGGCGGCGATCTGCCGTTGCTTCTGCTGAAGCGCAAAGTAAAAAAGATGATCGAGGACGAAAACCCGCGGCGTCCGCTTACCGATGAACAGATCACTTCACTTCTGCAGGCCGAAGGCATCGACGTTACCCGGCGCACGGTGGCCAAATATCGCGAGGACATGAAAATTCCTTCCACGCATCAGCGCAGGGTCAGAGAGTAAATTTCGTGGCCCGCGCCTAAATCTCAAACTCATGAAAGTCACCTACACAGGCAGACACGTTGACCTCGCTCCAGCGCAGGTCCAGAAGGTTGAAGAGCAGTTCGGCAAAGTCGCCAGGCTGCTTGATGGCAAGGGCCGCGATGGCGTCAGCCAGCAGGAGGCGCATGTGCGAATCTCCATGGAGCGCCATCTGCATTGCGTGGAAGTGAATGTGAATTTTCACCATCACGCTCTGGTTGGACACTGTCAGGATGCCGACCTGTTCACGGCTCTGCACGGTGCCGTCCACAAGCTGGAAAGCCAGGCAATTAAGGTTACCGAGAAGTGGATTGACGGGAAGCGCGTTCCGAAACCCACCGTGGTCGCGGATCAGATATAGATGGCGGTGGGTTCGGCAAAAAAAGGCAGCGCACCCAGCGTTGACGGCAAAACCGAACTCGTCATCATCACGGGCCT
>JAYTGM010000019.1:0-2916 GCA_043733425.1 Terriglobia bacterium | reverse complement strand
TTAACGAAATGTCCGTTGCGGTCAGTCAAAATACCCTCACTTTCAGCCCTTTCGATCTCGCGAAGGTGGACCGCACCAAGCTGGGCATCGATATCCCTCAGCGCAACCCTGCTTTAAATCCGCTGAATATCATTCCCAACATGACCTTTGGCGGTATTCAGAACTACGCCAACCCTTCGCTCAACAATGGCGTCCCTTATTTCAACCAGAACACCATCTATACCGTCACTGAGAACATCAGCAAAATTCAGGGCACCCACACTCTGAAAGCTGGTTTCTATTTCGAACACACTCAGAAGATTCAAAGTGCCAGCCCGCTCACCCGCGGCACTCTTTCCTTTAATACCGACGGTAACAATCCGAATGATTCCAATAACGCCTACGCCAACGCGCTGCTAGGTAACTTCGATACTTACGCCGAAGCCACCGCGCGTCCCAAAGGAAACTTTCTTTTCACCAATACCGAAATGTACTTCCAGGATTCCTGGCGTGTCCGGCGCAATTTATCCCTTGATCTCGGTGTTCGCTTCTATCGCGATCCGCCGCAGTACGAAGCCGCGAACCAGCTAGCCTCCTTCAGCCTCTCCGCCTACAGCGCCGCCAATGCCGCTGTCTTGATTCGCCCCGGTCTTTCCGCGTCCGGTGCCAAGGTCGGCATTGATCCGCTAACAGGTACTCAATATCCGTTCGGCTTGGTCGGTTCTTTTGTGCCCGGCGTGGGCAACCCTGCCAACGGGGACATTTTGGCGGGCGCAAACAGTGTCCCGCGCGGCCTGTTCAGTGTCTCTCCTCTCTACGTCGCCCCCCGCTTCGGCTTTGCCTGGGACCCGTTCGGCACCGGTAAGACCGCCATTCGCGGTGGCGGCGGCATTTACTTTGATCGCATCCAGGGCAATTCCGTCATGGATCAGATTGGGAATCCCCCGCTCATTTTTTCACCCACTCAGTACTACGGCACCTTCGCCGATATCGCCACATCCGCCTCGTCCGGCCTTCTCGCGCCGAACGGGAGTGTAAGTTCACTTGCGGGCCGGGGTCATCAACAGAGCACATATAACTTCAGTCTCGATCTTCAGCGCCAGATCAGCCGTTCTGACGTTGTCTCAGTCGGTTACACCGGCTCCATGGCCCGCCACTTACTCTGGCAGCGCAATATCAACCCCGTTCCTCTGGGCGCCAATTTTCTAGGCCTCAATCCGCAAAACCACGATCCCTCCAGTAGCAATGCCAATACCGTGCTAACGGCAAATTTTCTGCGCCCGTATCAGGGCCTGGGGGATGTGCTGCTTGATGAATTTGCCGGCACGTCCAATTACCATGGCTTCCTCGCCAGTTACTCCCACCGCATGGGAGCCACCATGAACATCAGCTTGTCTTATACCTTCAGTAAAGCGCTCGATGAAGCAGACACTTACACCACTCAAGTGGATGCTTTCATTCCAGTTCGGAGCCGGAATTACGGCCCGGCGGGTTTTGATCGCCGTCAGACGTTCTCCGCCAATTATTATTGGTCGCTGCCCAAACTCGCTGGTGGCTGGCACGCTTCCCGCGCCCTCGTCAACGGCTGGGAGGTCTCCGGCGTCACCAGAATGAGCACTGGCGGGCCCTTTACCCCAAGCTATAGCCTGATTAACTCCCTCCCGTCACCCTCCGGTTCCACTTCAGAAGGCCCGCGGGTGGATGTTGCGGATCCAAACGCTCCGCTTGCCTCCCGCTTCGCGCCGCCCGCGCAAGGCCCGCCGGTTCACCTGGGAAATCTGGGCCGCAACACGGTCTTAGGCCCCGGCATCAACAACTGGGATATCTCTCTCTATCGCCAACTCAAAATCACTGAGCGCCTGAACACCCAGCTTCGCTTTGAAACCTACAACACGCTCAACCACACACAATTCTCCAGTTACGATCAAACTTTGAAGTTCGATTCCGCTGGTAAACAAGTGAATCCTCTCTTTAACCTTCCCAGCGCCAACCGGCCGCCCAGAAGGATTCAATTGTCGGTACGCTTCAGGTTCTAACATGCGGTATTTCTTTCGTCCCCACCAGGCACCAGCGGTCAAAAGGGTTCTGCTCATAGAAAGCGGTTCCCGCGAACTGCTTGAGAAGCTGATCCCTCAGTTGCCCGGCCTCTTCGCAAGCCCGGTCGCGGTCGATCTGGTCACCTGTTTCGGCGGCCTCCCCCACAACTTCCAGGGCGGTCAAGTTTATCGGGTCGGTGATTACAGCACTGCCGAATCCCGCGCCGGCCTCTATCGCGCACTCAAAGCCAACCGGTACCAGGTCACCGGCATGATCTGCTCAGGCGAACCCATCATGAGTAAGTGGAAGTGGATGCTCGCCTGGCAGCTGCCGGCTCATACATTTCTTCTAAACGAAAACGGCGATTACGTCTGGATGGATCGCGAACACATTCCCACTCTCTGGGAATTCGCGCGGTTCCGCAGCGGCTTGGCTGGAGCGGGTGCGGTCCGTACGCTGGCCCGTCTTTTCCTTTTTCCCTTCTCACTTCTCTTCTTACTCGCCTATGCCGCCATCGCCCATCTCCGCTTCCGCCTCAACCGGGTTCCGCAGCCGTAACCGGCGACATAAGATAGACACTGTGAAACAAATACAAGTCAAACAGACTGGCGGTCCGGAACAGATGGAAGTGGTGGATGTGCCCATCCCCCAGCCCGGCCCAGGCCAGGCGCTGGTGCGCATTGAAGCTTCGGGCGTTAATTTTATCGACGTCTATTTCCGCATCGGGCTTTATAAAGCGGAGCTGCCAGTCACGCTCGGCAATGAAGGTGCAGGCATCGTCGAAGCGGTCGGGCCTGATGTTACTTCGGTCTCGCCCGGTGATCGCGTTGCCTATGCCATGAACCGCGGTTCTTACGCCGAATTCGCCGTCGTGCCTGCCTGGCAGCTTATCAAGATCCC
>JAYTGM010000018.1:0-2917 GCA_043733425.1 Terriglobia bacterium | reverse complement strand
AAGGCACCGGCGAAGCTAAATCGGAGCTCACCCATGAAAACGGCGGCTATGATTTCACCTCGCTGGTTCCAGCCACCTATACGCTTACCGCGGAGAGCCCTAGCTTCAAGAGATTCGAACGGAAGAATATCATTATAGGCACGCAGGAATACCTCACGATCGATCTGTTGCTTGAGGTGGGGTCGGTTACCGAAAGCGTGATGGTTACCGAAGAAGTGCCGCTGATTGAAGCGTCGAACGCTTCTCAAGGACAGGTGCTGGATAACCAGAAACTGGTGGATCTTCCGAACCTGGGACGCAACCCGTTTGTCCTCTCAAAGCTTGTGCCGAACGTGATTCAGATTGGCAATCCGGCGTATAACCGCATGCAGGACCAGAGCGGATCATCCGCAATTTCGATAGCTGGCGGCCCGGTCCGTGGCAATAATTATCTGCTGGATGGTATTCCGATAACGGATGCCGCTAACCGCGCGATTATTATTCCGTCGGTGGAGGCGGTGTCTGAGGTAAAAGTACAAGCCAACACCTATGATTCGGAAATGGCGCGGACGGGAGGCGGCATGTTCAACACGCTCATCCGTTCCGGTGCGAATCAAATTCATGGCAGCGCGTATGGGCATCTGCGGCGTACCGATTGGGATGCAAACAGCTTCTTCAACAATGCGGGAAACGTACCCATCACTCTTCAGCCGAACACCACATGGGGAGCCAGCCTGAACGGCGCGATTGTCATTCCTAAAATTTACAACGGTCGCAACAAGACCTTTTTCTCTGCCGCGATTGAGCAGTATGACGATACACAATCCGGATCATCGACCTTCTATGCCCCCACGGCGCTGGAGCGCATTGGCGATTTTTCAAAGACTTTCGATTCCAAGGGTGCGCTGGTGGTAATTACCGACCCATTCACGAAAGCGCCGTACCTGGGAAACAAAATTCCCACGAGCGCGATTAATCCGATCGGCCTCGCCATTGCCAATACTTACGTCCAACCGGGCCGAGCGCCTGCCTATTATGGCGATCAGAACCTGACCGGTTCCGCTTCTTTGCAATCCCATGCGGCACAGAAGATCTTCAAGCTGGATGAAAATTTCACCAGTTGGTGGAGAGCGAGCGCGAGCTACGCGCGTTACTATTCGCTCGAACCGGGCAACACCTGGTTCTCTACTATTTCTTCGCCTGATCAATGGCGCCTTCAACGCCGAGTGGATGCAACCGCCATTAACAACGTGATTACGCTTTCGCCCACAACTGTGCTGTCCGTTCGTTATGGTTTTAACCGGTTCCCGAACTACGGATACAAGGCAAGCCAGGGATTCAATCTTGCTTCGCTGGGCTTCCCGGCAGCCACCGTAAGCCAGATTCCGAACCCGACTTTCCCGATCGTCAACTTCAACACCGCCTACAGCCTGGGAACGAACAATAATTTCTTCTACGTTCACTCTTCGAAGAATTTTTCCACTAGCGTAGCGAAGTATGTCGGTAAACACAGCCTGAAAGCCGGGTTTGATTACCGCCGTATTTCCGCGGTGGGCAACGATCTGGATGGCAACAACGGCCAGTTCCAATTTACGTTTAACGGACAATTTACCGGTAACGAATTCGCGGATCTGCTGACCGGTTACCCATATTCGGGCGACGGGTATCTGGCCCGCAAGTTAAACGATTTTGCCAATTACTATGGGGCGTTTGTTCAAGACGATTTCCGCATCAGCCGGAAACTGACTCTAAATTTCGGCTTGCGCTGGGAACGCGAATTGGGAATTCAGGAAGCCAATAACGGCCTGATCACCAATTTCTCAACTGCGGGGACGAATCCGCTGGCCGCCAATGTCACGGGAATTGCGCCCAAAGGCTTTGTTCAGTTTGCGGGCCAGGGTGGTGCTTCCACCCATGTAGGGAACTTCTCCGGCAGCAAGTTTGGACCTCGCGTGGGTGCGGCATACCAGTGGGATTCGAAGACGACCATCCGCGCTGGTTACGGAATTTTCTACGCGCCCCAGTTCTCACTCGGAGCTCCGATTTCGCCCCCCGGCTACACGTCGGAAACCAGCTACATTGCCACCAACGATGGTTATAAGACGCCGGCTAGTTCGCTCAGCAATCCCTTCCCGACCGGGCTGACCGCACCCCTCGGAAACTCACTGGGCGCTTCGACAGCTATCGGCCAAAGCTTCTCGCTTGTGGATCCGAACGCAAAATCTCCGCGAATTCAGCAGTTCTCACTCGACATTCAGCGCGAACTGCCTTTCGGTATCGCTGTGGAAGTGGGGTACGTGGGCAGCCGCTCCGCAAACCTGGGCTTGAATGCTCCCAGCCGCAATATCAATGCGCTTGACCCCAGCCTGCTGGGCACTCCGGGTCTGACCGGTTCCGTTGCGAACCCGTATTACAACCACGGCGGAACCGGAATCATCGGGGGACCCACGGTGGGCCAGTATCAACTGCTGCTGCCATACTCCGCCTATGGCGCCATTAACGTTTCCTACTCCAGCTACAATCACGCGCAGTACGATTCGGCGATCTTCAAGGCGCAGAAGCGGTTCAGCCACGGGCTTTCCTTCCTGAGTTCCATCACGTTCTCACGCAACCTGGATTCGAGCGGCGGCGGCGTGGGCAACACTCTGAACAGCGGTGCAAAAGGCCCGCAGAATCCTTACGATTTAGGAGCTGAGTACGGCCTTTCGAACATTAACACTCCCTGGAACTGGGTGACCTCAGTTTCCTACGAGCTTCCCTTTGGTAAAGGCAAGCCTTTCGCAAGTGGCGCCAACCGCCTGGTAGATACAGTGATCGGCGGCTGGTCTATCAATACCGTTTCTTCTTTAAGGACCGGCTTCCCGCTGCAGATTTCGCAATCCACCAACAGCAATTCGATTTTCGGTTATGCCAGCCAGCGCCCCAGCGCGACCGGTAT
>JAYTGM010000017.1:0-19681 GCA_043733425.1 Terriglobia bacterium | reverse complement strand
CACGTCACGTCTTGAGAAATGAAGCTTCTTTATAGTTTTAGCCATTGCAGCAACCGGGTGCACAGCAAGCGTCCAAGGGTTTAGTCGCGCGGATAAATGCACTCAAAAACTTGCCTTTCACCTGCTGGGCCATGGCATCCACATCAACGCCCTGTCCGCGCAAAAAACTTCTCGCGTCTTCCACGTCATAAACCCGCGTTGGCTCAATCTCGATCCCGCTAAAGCCCGCGCTTCGAAGCTTGGCTATAAACTCAGACTCTTCCAGCGCCCCTGCTATACAGCCCACCCACAGCAGCATGTTCCGCCTTATTTCCTCCGGCACCGCACCGCGCGTGACCACGTCAGAAACCGCTAACCGGCCGCCCGGCTTCAGTACCCGGAACGCTTCGCTCAGCACGCGGTCCTTGTCGGCGGAAAGATTAATGACACAGTTGGAAATTATGACGTCCACGGAAGCATCGGGAAGCGGAACATGCTCAATGTCGCCCTTCAAAAACTCTGCGTTGCGGATGCCGCTCTTCGCTTGATTGTCCCGCGCCAGCGCCAACATCTCATCCGTCATGTCCAGGCCGTAAACCTTACCCGCAGGCCCCACCCGCTTAGCCGAAAGTAACACGTCAATCCCGCCGCCAGACCCCAGATCCAGCACGGTTTCGCCCGCCTTCAGTTCCGCCAGTGCTGTCGGGTTGCCGCAGCCTAATGAAGCCCGCAAAGCCATCTCCGGCACTTCCCCCGCCTCAGACGTGCCATAAAGATTAGCCGTAATCGGGTCGCACGACCCTTCCAGGGCGGAAGCGCCGCCGCAACAGGAGTTGCCGCCGCCTTCCGAAACCCGTGTAGCTGCCTGACCGTACTTCTCCCGAACCACTTCTTTCACCGTTTGTGCGCTCATTTCTGTATCCTCTATTTGCAAAGTGAAACAATGCTCTGCGGCTTGATTGCCTTGTTCCTGGTGCAGCATTCGGCGTAAAGAAAGCCCAGCAGTTCCTGCAGCCCGTCTGTATTCGCCGAATACCAAAGAAACGTGCCTTCCCGACGCGCTTTCACCAGATCTTCGTTCTTCAGTTTTTCTAAATGGTGAGACAGCGTAGAACTGGGAATCCCCAACTCGCCGCCGATGTCGCCTGCCACCAGCCCCGCGGGATGCGCGGACAGAAGAAGCTGCATAATTCGAAGCCGCGGCTCAGTCCCCATCGCGGTAAACATATCCGCATATCGCGCAATCTGTTCTGAACTGTTCTTTGGCATACGGTGGGCCGTCTTTCTATAATTCTACAATAGTAGAAATATGGAAGCAGCGCAACCATAAAGCAAAAAAAAAGAGCGCCCCCGGATCGAGATCCGAACGGGCGCTCTGTCTTTCCAATTGGCTTGCCGGATTATAAGCCGGTTTTTGTACTCCCTCTTTCGAAGGAGCGGTAGCCATTCGTCTTGACCGCTCATTACTGAACGGCTCTAGCAACCTACCCGGAAGTAAAGCGGAGCGGGCCGCTCCTCCTCCCCTATTTGGTCTTGCTCCGCGCGGGGTTTTCCCTGACCGGACACGATTACTCGCGCCGCGGTGCGCTCTTACCGCACCATTTCACCCTTACCCCCAAGCCGAAACCTGGTGGCGGTATCTTCTCTGTTGCACTTTCCGTAGAAATCCGCTTAAACGGATTCCCCCCGGCCGTTAGCCGGCGCGCCGCCCTATGGAGACCGGACTTTCCTCTCGCTTAGACAAACGCGAGCGGCTACCCATCCGGCAAGCCGTTTTCAGTGTCGCACGCGCTACACTAACTCGTTTAGATGACTGTCAGCTCTTCCGTCCTGCGTACGCATTTTGATTACACGAACTGGGCAACGAATCGCTTGCTCCGTCAGGCGGCATTGCTTCCGGACGAGTACCTCAACCGCGATTTCGCAACCGCGGACAAGAACATTGTCCAGACCCTGGCCCATATCTATCTGGTGGACCGCGTGTGGCTTGGACGTGTCGAGTACGCGCCTGTTGCTTTCGGCAACCCCGGTGATTTTAGCCTTTCCGATCTCGAAGCCGCGTGGCCCATGCTGCAGAACAGGTGGACCGTCTTCCTGACCGCTCAAACTGACCACTCGGTGAACGAAAGAATCACCTACCGCGCTCTTCAGGATCAGGAATTCTCGCAGCCCCTGTGGCAGCTTCTGCTGCACATTGTGAACCACGCGACGCACCACCGCGGCCAAGCAACCGGATTCCTTCGCTCTCTGGGCTACACGCCGGAACCTATCGATCTGATCACCTACTACCGCCAGCTCCCGCCCGCGTGAGGCGGCCTCGTGCCGGACACACAACGGCTGCCAATACTGCGCCTGAGGAGTTTCGCCGGTGCGTCCTGGCCTGGCTCTCGCAACACTAATGATTTATTCCGGCTTGGCAAAGATCACGACGGGCCCGCCGGGTTGAAACACGCCAATCTCCCGCATACCGTAGAAGGTAGTCCGCTCCGGCATCGCGACCTCAAACCCTTCCAGCCGTTCGATTGTATTCGCCCAATCCCCAACTTCGATAAACAGAGAACTCCGGTGCCGACCGGAACCTGCGACGAATTGCGGACCATCCTTCTCAGCACTGGCGAATATCTGCAGCATCAGTTCTGAGTCTTCATTTGTCAAAATCGCAAAGCCTATGACGTCTCCATCCGGCACGTCCACAGCCTTTTGCCAACCCATTCGCTCAACCCAGAAGGCGAGGCTCTCTTCAACGGATTCCACCAGTAACACAGGAGTAAGTTTCATCGCGCTCTCACTCTACTAAGAACTAAAGAGTGCAAAATAGGAAAGATCGGACATGGCGCACTACCGCGAAATGAACGCCCCGCCGCCTCTTCGTGAACGCATCGAGTGCTTCTGGGTTTCTACGTTTCCCCAAGCCGTCATGACGCATCGCGTTTTTCCCTGATGCCTGTGCCGACATCATTTACACGCGCACTGCGTCAGGTTCAACGCTCCGCTTTGTCGGTGCCATGACGCGCTATGAGGATTTCAATCAACCCGCCCGCAGCATCTCGAGTGGGTTCGCGGAACCTTCTTGAAGCACCGTCTTGATGATTGCCATCGAGAGTCCGAACAGATACTGCGCGCAGAGATTCCAAAACTGCTCTTCCGATAAGAGCCCGGTCCGCAGTTGTATCTGCTCAACCCGCTCTGCGTTCTTGCTGAGCAACTGCACAATGTTTACCTGTCTTACTTTAAATCCATCCCGGCAAAGAAAAACGCCAGCTCGTCTTTCGCTGTCTCCGGTGCATCGCTCCCGTGAATGGCGTTGCGCTCAATCGAATCCGCGTACAGCTTGCGAACCGTACCTTCAGCCGCATTGGCCGGATTGGTCGCGCCCATCACTTCCCGTAGTCGCTTTACAGCATCTTCCCGCTCCAGCGCCATCACAATCGCCGGACCCTCACTCATAAATGTGACCAGGCTCGCAAAAAAAGGGCGCTCTTTGTGGACGCTATAAAAGCGCTCCGCGGTTTCTTTGCTCATGTGCAACATGCGAAGACCGAGCACTTTGAACCCATGCTCTTCGAGCTTAGCCAGCACAAGACCTGCTTTGCCGTTCTTAACTGCGTCCGGTTTGATAATCGAAAAAGTTCGTTCCATAGTCTTATTTAAGTAATCCCGCTTCCCGCATTCGCTCCTGCATTTTTACCCCAATTTCGGCAGGGCTGCCGCACATTGTAATACCCGCTGCTTTCATCGCCCGAATCTTGTCCGGTGCCCCACCGCTCCCACCTGAAATAATTGCGCCTGCATGGCCCATTCGCCGTCCGGGCGGTGCAGTCTGCCCGGCAATGAATCCCACAATTGGTTTCTTCACGTGTGCTTTGGTCACATAGGCAGCGGCCTTTTCTTCCGCATCGCCACCAATCTCCCCAATCATGACAATCGCGTACGTATCGTCATCTTCATTGAACATCCGAATCGCATCCTCATGCGAGGTGCCGATAATGGGATCGCCACCAATGCCGATGCAAGTCGATTGGCCGATTCCTAATTTGGTGAGCTGGCCTACCGCCTCGTAAGTCAACGTTCCGGAACGCGAGACCACACCGACATGCCCCTGTTTATGAATATGCCCTGGCATAATCCCGATCTTGCATTTACCCGGCGAAATCACCCCCGGGCAATTCGGCCCCACCAACCGCGTTCCCTTACCTTTCAGGAACTGCCAGGCTTTGATCATGTCCAGCACCGGAATGCCTTCTGTTATACAGATCACCAGCGGAATGCCAGCATCGGTTGCCTCCATGATTGCGTCCGCGGCAAACGGCGGAGGAACAAAAATCACCGTAGCATTCGCGCCCGTTTCATGCACCGCTCGTGCGACGGTATCAAAGACGGGCAAATCCAGATGAGACGTTCCGCCCTTGCCGGGAGTTACGCCGCCCACCACCTTGGTGCCATACGCCACCGCCTGCTGCGCATGAAAGGTGCCCTCTTTGCCCGTGAAGCCCTGCACCAGCAGCTTCGTATTCTGATCTACCAATACGCTCATCGCTTAGTTATTCCCCGCTGCCGCTTTCACAGCTTTTTCGGCACCGTCCCGCATATCGTCCGCTACGGTAAAGTTGAAGCCGCTCTCGGCTAAAATCTTGCGCCCCAGTTCAACATTCGTTCCTTCCATGCGGATTACGATCGGCACTTGGACATTCAGATCCCGCGCGGCGGCAAGCACACCATTGGCCAGGGTATCGCAACGCAGAATTCCACCGAAAATATTGATGAATATCGCCTTGACGCCATGATCGCTCAGCAGAATGCGAAACGCGTTCTTGATCTGGTCCGCATTCGCCCCGCCGCCCACATCGAGGAAGTTAGCCGGGCTGCCCCCAACATACTGAATAATGTCCATGGTGGCCATAGCTAAGCCCGCGCCATTCACCATGCAGGCAACTGTGCCATCCAGTTTGACGTAGTTCAGGCCGAATTTAGACGCTTCCACTTCCAGCGCATCTTCTTCATTCAGATCGCGCCATTCCAGCATCGGCTTGTGCCGGAACATCGCGTTATCGTCAAGATTCACCTTGGCGTCCAGCGCGTACACTTTTCCGTCTTTCGTTAGAATGAACGGATTGATCTCAGCAAGAGTCGCATCGTTTTCCTCGCATGCTTTGACCAAGGCTTGCATTGCCGCGGCTGCCGCATTCACACTCGCGGCGGGAATTCCAATGCCGAACGCAAGTTTGCGTGCCTGCCACGCGGCAAGTCCATAACCCGGCTCGATAGTCTCTTTCAAGATCGATTCGGGGTTCTTCGCAGCCACCTCCTCAATTTCCATGCCGCCTTCCTTCGACGCCATAAACACCAGCTTGCCCGTGACGCGGTCCAACACAACTCCCAAGTACAGTTCCCGCTCAATGGGCAGAGCTTCTTCCACCAGCAGCCTCTGCACCAGGGTTCCTTGCGGCCCCGTCTGATGAGTTATCAGCGTCATGCCAAGAATCTGCTTCGCTGCTTCCACCGCAGCCGCGGCGTCCTTTACCACTTTCACCCCGCCACCTTTCCCGCGCCCGCCGGCGTGAATTTGAGCTTTCACCACCACCATGCCGCCCAATTTCTTGGCCGCATCTTCTGCTTGGGCCACGGTGAAAGCCACCTCGCCGCGCGGTACGGGTACGTTGTACTGCGCCAGGATCGTTTTCGCCTGGTACTCGTGAATTTTCATATAGTTACGATGAGCGCTGCGGCTGATTTTCGCCTGTATGTTACGATGCGAATTCTCAAGTCTATCATGGCAATTCAGCACGCTTTACGTGCGCTGATTCACGACCGTCGCAACCTTTCCGAACAGGAATCCCAGCTTGCAATGCAGGCTATTCTCGAAGGAAAGGCCACCGAGGTCCAGATCGCCGCTTTCCTGGTTGCTCTTCATCTGAAAGGCGAAACCGCACAGGAATTAACCGGCGCCGCTCGTGCTCTCCGCAGTGCTGCAAACTCCCCTCCCCAGTCTCAGCTACCCCTTCTCGATACGTGCGGCACGGGCGGAGATCATTCCGGCACCTTCAATATTTCTACTGTTGCTGCGCTGGTGGTGGCTGGGGCCGGCCTTCGTGTCGCAAAACACGGCAATCGGTCCCTGTCCAGCCTTTGCGGCAGCGCGGATCTTTTAGAAGCACTTGGGGTGGACCTGACGCACGCCTCCACAACCTTGGAGCGACATGGCATTGCCTTTTTTTTCGCCCCGTTGTTTCATGGCGCTACCCGCCACGTTCAACCTGTTCGCGTCCAACTGAAAACCCGCACCCTCTTCAATTACCTTGGACCGCTCACAAATCCCGCGGGCGCCAACCTCCAGATTGCGGGAGCGTTCTCGGTGGAATCGGCGGCCCTCATCGCTGAAACGCTCAACAATTTGGGTCTGACGCGCGGCTTCGTTGTTCATGGGGAAGATGGTTTGGATGAAGTCAGCACCACCTCGGCAACCAGGGCTTTCGAAATTCAGGCGGGGCGGGTGACCGCTATTACTTTGAATCCAGAAGACTTCGGGCTTCCACGCGCAAGCCGTCAGTCTCTTGCGGGCGGCGATATTGCCCAAAATTGCCGAATCGCAGAATCGGTTCTCCACGGCGAAGCAGGGCCGCCAAGAGACATAGTGCTCGCCAATGCCGCGCTGGCTCTTTACGCGGCCAAATTAGCCCCAAGCCTACCCGAAGCGGCAGATTTGGCCCGCAAAAGTATCGATTCTGGTCGGGCCTTGATGAAACTTCGCGCTTTACAGGTGGCGAATTCAACAGAAGCGGCGTAGCAAAAAATAAAAATTGGTATGCAGTATTTGGCAAAGAACGTGCAAAGTAGAGCGACATGGCCCAAAACGAAATTTTTCAGGAAATTCTTTCAAAGACTACTGACCGCCGCCGCATGTTGCAGCGGCTGGCCACTGCGGGTGCTGCCCTCGGTGTAACTGTAACAGCCGGCAAAATGGAAGCTCAGAGTACCGGCGGTCCCTCCGCGGTGGATGTCCTTCAGTTCGCCCTGAACCTGGAATACCTGGAAGCGGAATTTTACTCCATTGCCACCACTGGCTCGACACTCGCCACACGCGGTATCCCCATTAGCGGCTCTGGAACTGCGGGTGTTACCACTTCGGCTTACATCGGTCAAGGCGTTGCGTTCGGTCCCGGCTTGCAAGGTGTAGCCCAAGCCATTGCGCTGGATGAAATTAATCACGTCCTGCTCCTCCGCACTGCTCTCACTGGTGCTGGAGTGACTCCCATTGCCAAGCCAGCCCTCAATCTCGACGCGCTTGCTCCCTTGGGTGCCTCTCTCGGCAACCAAAGCGGCTTTCTGCTTCTCGCCCGCATCTTCGAAGACATCGGTGTAACAGCCTATGCAGGCGGCGCGCAGTTTCTCGCCGGAACCCCTTACCTCACAACGGCTGCCCGCATCCTTGCTGTGGAAGGTGAACATGTCGGCAACATTCGTTACCAGATTGCCCGCCTTGGTATTCCTTCGTTCGCGGTTGATGGCGCTGACGTGCCGCCACCCGTCTCGGCGAACCTCAATGGCACGCTGGGCAACACCACCACCTTTGCCGCTACGGCTCCGGCAGCCGCTTACTTTACCAGTGTTGCGCCCTCGTTCTTTTCCACTAACCCGGCAAACGGCTTGACTGCTATTCGCACCCCTGGTCAAGTTCTTTATCTGGCCTACGGCGTCGGTCTCGATCCCGCGGCTACCGCTAAGGGCGGCGGATTTTTCCCGATGGGTGCCAATGGCACTCTCAACACCGCAAGCGCGGCACCGGCTACGGTTGCGGCACTGAGCTAAACTGCTCAGTCCTTGGGGGACGGGCCCACAAAGCTCGTCCCTCAAGCAGCAGTGACCAACCCCTCCAACTCCTGCACAAATTTCGACCTTGGCATAACACGATCCGCTCCCGCCTCTCTGGCATCCCGCAACGCCTCCGCATCCACATGCGCGCCGAAGGCAATCACGGGAATTCCCAAACCCTTCAGTTCCTGAATAGCGGTAATCAGGTCTACCCCTGCGCAAGCCAGATCCACAATCGCCAGCACTGGCCCTTCTGCCGCCTGAACGCGCATCCGCTCCAGACTCCCCACAAACATAGGACGCCGTCCTGCCCTCCTCACTGCGTCTCCTACTCGCACGACGAACATAAGGTCGGTCATCACACCGAGAACCATTTCCATCCCGTCATTATGGCTGCTGCGCTACCCTGATAACTTCTATGAGCGCCCGCTGGCACACCTATGCCGATCCACAATCCGCAGCACAAGCCTGCGCGCAACACATAATTACTCTCCTGAACGAAACGCTATCGGGTCAAGATCAGGTGACCCTTGCGGTGTCAGGTGGCACGACTCCGAAGCTGCTGTTCAATGAACTGGTGAAACATCCTTTCCCGTGGGCCCATGTACACGTATTTTTCGTGGATGAGCGCTTCGTTCCGCCCACCGACCCCGAAAGTAATTACAAACTCGCGAATGAACGCCTGATCATTCCAGCGAAGATTCCAGCGCGCAACGTTCATCGTATTCCGACCGAACACACTCCTGATCAGTCCGCGATCGCTTATACCCATGACATCCGCTCATACTTCCAATTGTCAGGAGGCGAGCTTCCGCACTTCGATGTTATTCACCAAGGCTTAGGGTCGGACGCTCATACGGCCAGCCTGTTTCCGGGCGAGCCGTTGATTTCCGATCGTGAAGGGATTGCGGCGGCCGTCTTCAAGAACGACACAAGCCAATGGCGGATAACACTTTTGCCCGGCGTGCTTCTTGCGGCCAAGCACACGGTAGTTTTAGCCACGGGCGCCGACAAAGCTGAAGCAGTTCACAATGTGTTTGAAGGTGAATACGATCCGCTGAAATACCCCGCCCAGATTGTCACTCATCACGGCAGGCGTGTGACTTGGTTCCTCGACAGGGCCGCGGCACCGAATGCCGCCCTGACCGTGTAAACTAGCGGTGCGTATGCGTTTCAAAACACTCTTGTTTATCGCCGCCTCCACTGCTGCTTTCGGAGCAGCGGATCCCGAAGGTTTTGTTTACTGGCCGAAAGGGGCGGTGGGACCCACGCCTAAGTTCCCCAACCACGCACTCTCCGTTTCCCATAGGGATAAAGACGGCGTGGCCGAGATGCATGCGAAACAAACGGACATTATGGTTGTCCAAAGCGGCGAAGCGAAACTGACGGTTGGCGGCACCATAGTCAATCAAACTACCGCCTCACCAGGGGAGATTCGTGGCACCGCCATCAAGGATGGGGTTACTAAGGGATTGGGACCGGGCGACGTAATTCACATTCCGTCCAACGTGCCGCACCAGTTCTTCGTCGAAAAAGGGAAGCAGATCAGTTACTTTGTCGTGAAAGTGGATAATCCGTAAAGCTACTGCGCACGCATGAGTACTGCAGTGCCGCTGGTGAGAGAGGGCGATGCTGTCCCGCTCGACGTCCAGGCAAGCTCCATTTCGTGATCGGAGATCAGGCGGAGCCGCACTTCGCCGTGAGCACCGTCATCCCGGATAAAAGGCAACTGAGCGGAGGTGCCGGCAGCAGCTCCGGAAAACTCAAAATTCACCGAAGGGGAAATGGCGCGATCCGTCACGCGGTAGCGCGAACGATAGTGCCCGCGAACCTGCCCGTTGCGCTCGCTGATTTGCGTTTCAATAAATTCCGGCGCGTACAACTTAGGATTGAGAGTTCCCTTCCGGGTATAGAACCAAATACCCTCAAACCGCTTTTCCGTACTACGCACTTCGGCCGCTTGCGCGGGTGATGGTGCGGGAGTGATGGCAAAGGGTTCCACGGCAGGCGAACTTGCCGTTGCGGCGGGAGCGGGAGGAAGCGGTTTTGATTCGACAGGGGAACCTTTTAAGCGCGCCACTTCCCGCAGCGCTTGATCGCGCTCAGCGGCAACCACGCGCGCACGGGCCCGCCAATCTTCGTTGTTGACCGCCTGGCGCGCGGTTTCGCCGGGCGAACCAGTCTGATGCAGTTCGTGAACTGGAGGGGCGGGGGATTCATGGTCGCTGACCCAGACTATGGCTCCGGCGCAGGCCATAGCCGCCGCGCCCCAAGCAAGCGACCCCCACGGAACTTTTCGCTCCATGCGAACTGGATGCAGTGCATGGATAACGATCGGAGGACCGGATTTGGCATTGAGCAGAGTGAAATCGTACTCACGCCGGCTGGCCGGGTCTGTTAACACGGCTTCTATTTCGTTGAAGCGGCGCAGTTGCCCTTCAGAGGCAGCTTTCAAAACCGGATCGGAAAACTGATCGGGATGAAACAAACGCACCAGCACGCGGTACTGCTCGCGCACCTCTTCAGCGCTTGCGCCTTGCCGCACGCCCATGTCTTCGTAGAAGCTCATCAGGTCTCTGAAACGGTGGCTCGCCTTTCCAATTTGCCCCATCCTACCAGTCTTCCGCGCATAGCGAAAATCAGACTTTTCAGAAGGACATAGTGCATTAACTGGCGGAAATAAATTCTCTGGAAAAACAGGAGGGACAAATCCCAGGGTTTCTCCCCTTCCAGCGCATAGGCCAAAAATCCGGTGAGCAGCTCAACGACGAAGAACGCCATGTAGTAGAGCAGCACAATCTTCCAGTTGCCCGCGAATAACGCAATGATCATGCACACTTCAGCAAAGGGCGATAGCGCGGATAGCAGTACCTGGAACAGCCAGATGCTCGGCAACGCAACAAAACCGAGCGTGCCGTACTTCGGCACAAACATCGCGTCGCGGTGTTTCCAAGCGGCTTGCAAAGTGCCGAAGGCCCACCGGAACCGCTGTTTCGCCAAGCCGCGTAAATCTTCCGGGGCTTCCGTATAGGCGACGGCATCCTGTTCGTAACGTATCTTGTAACCCAATCGGCGGATGGCCATGGTCAGGTCAGCATCTTCAGCAAGCGTGTCGTGCCCGAAACCGCCCAGCCACTGGATAAGGTCTTTGCGCCACGCGCCCACGGCACCGGGAACAACGGTAATGGCGTTTAGCAAACCCAGTGCGCGGCGGTCCAAATTAAAACCGTAGATGTACTCAATCGATTGAAATCGGGTAAGCAGCTTTCCGCGATTGCCGACTTTGGCATTACCCGAAACCGCGCCCACCGTTGGGTCACAGAAGTGGCGTACAAGTTTGTCAATAGTCCCCTTTCGGAAGAGCGTATCGGCATCCACCGCAATCAACAGATCGTACTTGGAATGGCCGATACCGTTGTTCAGAGCCGCAGATTTGCCTCCATTGGGCTGGGACAGAATTTGAACCCGCCCATCGTCATGAAAGCGCTCGCGCAGCACCTCCAGCGTCCTGTCTTTCGATCCGTCATCCACGACGATGACTTCCATCAGGGCGTAACCGTTCGCGAGCACGCTCTCTACCGTTCGCACAATGACCTTCTCTTCGTTGTACGCCGCAATAATCACGGAAACAGGCGGATGGAAATCCGGTTTAAAAATCAGTTTCGCAGCGCGGCGTTTCTGTAAAACTGCCAGAACGCTGAACACCAGGCTTCGAGCCATGGTGAGTACAATGGCGCTGAGGAACAGCACCCCCAACAGCTCTTTCAGATTACTCTTCAGATCGAAAGCGCCACCTTCTATCTGCGCCCACCGCAGCTCTTCCGCGGAAGGCAGAGGCATTACCTGTGCGCGTGTCTTGCCAACCAGATCGCCTACCTTTACGAACTGATAGCCGCGCGATTGATAGTAATCGATGATGCGGGGCAAGGCCTGCACGGTGGCGGAGCGGTCGCCGCCCGCATCGTGCAGCAGGATCACGTGTCCCAAATCCTGCTCGTCCTCAATTTCATGCAGGATTTTGTCGGCTGATGTGCCCGGCTCCCAATCGCGCGGATCGATGCTCTCGCCGATTGTGAGGAACCCATACTGCTGAGCGCGGAAAATAGGAATGATTTCACCGGCGGTGGTGGGTTCGCTATCGGAATTGTAAGGCGGGCGGAAGAGGATGGTGGAATGCCCGATAGCGTTTTCGATAATACGTTGGGTAAACGCAAGCTCGTACTTCGTGCGCAGTTCGCCGGTAAGCGCCAAGTTGGGATGGCTATAGGTGTGATTCCCCAGCTCATGGCCATCCGCGTATTCGCGCTTCACAAGCGCGGGGTTCGCTTCCGCGTTCACCCCAACCAGAAAGAAACTTGCTGGCACTTTGCGAGCCTTCAGTATGTCCAGAATCTTAGGCGTATAAACCGGATCGGGACCGTCATCGAAGCTCAAACACACTTGTTTCTTGTCTGTGTCACCGCTTCGGTCCAACACCCAATAGGTGGGGTAAGCCTCAAATTTTTCAGTAAAATTGCCGTCTGGAGGTGAGGGCGGGGCAGTCACAATTCGTTTCCCGTCCTGAGGCTGCTGCGAAACAGCAATCACATCTCCCGCGCCGTAATGATTTACGGAATGACTGGCGGTAAGAGTGGTAAGAGAGGAAGTGTCGAAATTTTCAGCGGGCCATTTGTCCAGATTCAGCACTTTCCACATGTCTGGGTCTTCAGCACCCAGGCGCCAAACTGCCACTCCGCGAAAGCCTTCGTCATGAATGGCCTGAACCTGATTGACAGTGGTAACCGCGTCAAGGAACCATACCTCGTGTTCTTCCGCCCCGTTATGAACCCGGTCCTTGTAGCGAAGCACGGGGTTTCCCGTGTCCTCATCCCAGTGGACTTCAGCGCGGTTGGCAATCGCGGCGGCCATTATGTCACTGAACTTGGCTTCCGTGCCGCCGGATTCGCCTATAATCCAGTCGTATCCGTAATCGCCCATTCCGATGATGGTTTTCTCGGGGGGCAGCAACTTGCCCAAGCGCTCTAGATGTTTTTCGAACCATTCCTCACTGGCGACCGGACCGGGTGCGCTGGATTGCTCATGCTCGTCGTAAACCATGATGAGCATGTAGTCTTCATATTCAATCAGGCGCTTCAGGTCGAAGGCCGGATCGTCAGGAGGTACACTTTCCGAGATCAGGAACCCCGCCGGTTTCAGTTTGGCGTGCAATTCTTTCATGAATTGCACCAGCGGCTCGCGGTCTTTCGGCAGCAGCGATTCGAAATCGATATTCACGCCCGCAAATTTGTGTTCTGTGAGATTGGAATAAATGTTATCGATCAGGTTGTTGCGCCGGTCTTTGTGAATCAGAACCTGGTGCAACTCTTCAGGCTGCCAGCCTTGCCGGTTGTTATTCACCTCCGCAATGATGGGTAGATTGGCTTGTCTGGCAATGGCGATAACGGTTTTGTCGCTTTCGTCATTCAGGTCTCCGTTCGCATTTTTCAGGAAGAACCATTCAGGAATCAGGTGGGTGAGATGACTAGCGTTGGTACGCAAGGAAGCTTGGCTAGCCGGATCCCAATTTACGTAAAAACCAAAAACGACGGGCTTGCCTTCCACGGTATGGGCTGCGGCTTTGGGGTGCAGTACAGGCGAATTGCTCTTGATGTACTTAATATTTTTTGCGTCTTTGCGCATTTCCCGCTGAAACTTAAACGGAATATTCCGGGCGGCGGTACGCCCGGTAATAATTCCCGCCACTTCCCGCTTATCCGGAACGGGAGAGACCGCGGGCAAACCCAGCGAAGGCAGCCGTGGCAGCACAATCATGCTCAGAATAAACAACGCCAGGCCGATTCCGCCTACAATGACAGCGCTCTGCAGGCCCCGTTGAAAGCGCGTCCAGCGCTTCCCCGAAGGATCGTGAAACACGAAAGAAATGTTGTGTTCGCTAGCCACTGCGGTTGCTTACCCTTCTTTAGATTAGACTGGGAATCTTCCAGGTACGAATACGAATGTCAAACAACCTAGCGCAATTGACGGCCCAAGTCTGGGCGGATACCACTCCGGCGGCTGAGCGCGGGCTGCCGATGCGCCGTTTCGGGCGAACCGAAGAGCGTGTTTCGCTTATGTGTCTGGGTGGATGGCACATTGGTAAACCGGAGGATTCCGAGGCCATTCGCATAATGCATGCGGCGATCGATGAGGGTGTGAATTTCTTTGACAATGCCTGGGATTATCACGATGGCCATTCTGAAGAAGTAATGGGCAAGGCTCTGGTAATCGGCGGAAAACGTAAAAAAGTATTTCTGATGTCGAAAGACTGTGAGCGAGACTACACAGGGTCACTGCGGTGCCTGGACGATTCGCTCCGGCGTCTGCAAACAGACTATCTGGACCTTTGGCAGTTCCATGAATGCGTCTATGATAACGACCCTGACTGGATTTTCGAGCGGGGAGCAATTCGCGCCGCCGTGGAGGCGCAACAGGCGGGCAAGGTCCGCTACATCGGGTTTACGGGGCATAAGGACCCGCGCATCCATCTCAAGATGCTGGAAAAACCGTACCAGTGGGACGCTTCGCTGATGCCGATCAATGTGATGGACGCGCACTATCGGAGCTTCTTGAATGAAGTTGTTCCTGCGTGCCATGAGCGCGGCGTGGCGGTTCTGGGGATGAAGGGCTTAGGCGGCGGTTATCCGGAGGGGGCATTCCTTTCGAAGGCAGGGCTGGGGCTGGAGGAGTGTTACCGATTCGCCCTGAGCCAGCCGATAGCGTCACAAGTCATGGGAATCACGTCAATGGAACAGTTGCTGCAAAACGTGAAGCTGGTCCGCGGCTTCGTACCCATGGCCGCTGACGAGCAGAAAAGGCTGCTGGACAAGGTGCTTGCCGTAGCGGCAGATGGCCGGTTTGAAACGTTCAAGAGCACAAACCAACACGATGGCCCTCACCACCGCAAGCAACACGGTTTCGCAATTTAGGCCTCCAAAATACGCTGTAAGATGTCCGGAATTTCAAACACCGCGCGATTGTGCTGCCGTTCAGCGGCCGCCCGGCAGGCATTGTACTGCTCTGGCTCCAGCAGGCTAGCCACCGCGCTTTCAATTTCACTAAAGCTGTGAACCACCAATCCCACGCCCTTTTCGCGCACCCATTCGGCGTTGTAGCGCTCTTGCGGCATAGTCCATCGATTGCGCTCGATGATGACCGGGAGTTTCATGGCCATGGCTTCACTAAGCGAACCGGGCCCCGGCTTGCCGATGAAGAAATCTGCTAAGTGCATGAAACGCGGAATTTCGCGGGTGAAGCCCTCCACGTGAATTTGCATGCCGCTTTTAAATGCTCTCAATTTGGACGCCAGTTTTTGGTTATGGCCGCAAAGCATGATGAGCTGTACCGCCGGGTTTGATTTCGAAAGGCGCATGGCGATTTCGAGCATTGCCTTAGATCCGTAGCCTCCGAAGAGAACCAGACCTGTCGGCATGGTGGGATGCAATCCAAGCCGCTGCCTTTCCGTTTCGCGATCCTGCACGATAGGCTCATAGAACTGCGGATTGAGAATCATTCCGGACGTCTGCAAAATTCGTGAAGGTTCGTGGCCAAGTGCCAGGGCCTGCAAAACCGCCTTATCTGTTCCGCAAATGAAGAATTGAGGCTGCCGTTCCATCCAGAAGTGCGGAGGATAATCGGCCATGTCGGTCATGATGGTGACCATGGGAGTACCGGGCGACCCAAGTTTTAAGCTCTCAAAAAGCGCGCGGTTGAAATTGGGAATTACGGAGACAAGCAAGTCAGGGCGGGATTCTTGCCAGTATTTTTGTAGCAATTTCACTTGCTGCGGGTGATAAAAGCGAATCAGTGCCTGCATCACGCGCGCAAGCTGCGGAGAGCCGAATGTCCACCCCTTTCTGAGGATGAGGTTGTAGACGTCTTCTGCCGCAATGCCGGTCACCTTGCGAAAAATATCAAGGGGTGCCAGCACATGCTGCAGATTGACCAGACAGATCTCCCAATCCCGCCCTTGCTGCCCGGCGACCTGTTTCAATGCCGTTGCGGCGCTGCGGTGACCGCCGCCCGCATCGAAGAAAACCAGGTCTATCTTCTTCCGCATCCTTGCAACGAACCTACACCACTACATAACGATTCACAAATGTTTCTTGAAGTTGTCATGGCTCCGTAGCACTGAGAAGCTTATAACTGATGCATGGAGTGCGGCAAGCAATTTAGCGCGGTACATTTGGGAGAGATGGCGGCATGACGGTTTCGAACTCAATGTTCAACTACATCGCCGCGCGCGATCACAGGGTAATGCGCCGCGTCAACAGTTGGCTTGCGCCGCGGTGGATTCGAATCTGGATGATTGCGTCCACGCGTGGCGGAGATGGCTGGCTCTGGTACGCAATGGGCCTGGTTGTTTTACTCTTTGGCGGGGACACCAGATATGAAGCTCTTGAAGCAGCCGCCGCTTCTTCCAGCACGGGCATCATACTCTTCCTTCGATTAAAGCGCACGTTTAACCGGCAGCGGCCTTCTGAGATTCAGCCCCACTGCTGGGCCACGCTGCTGCCTCCGGATCAGTTTTCGTTTCCTTCCGGTCACACCATCACTGCTTTCGCTATTGCGGTTCCGCTGGGCATTTTCTACCCGTCGCTGATGGTGGGTCTGTTGTTTTGTGCGGTCAGTATCGCGCTTTCGCGTGTATTGCTGGGCCTGCATTTCTTGAGCGATGTCGTAGCGGGATGCTTAATCGGCGTTATCTTGGGGCTGATCTCGGCCACATTGATTTAGCAGCGGATTACACTAGCGTCATGAGGCTAGCGGCTCTTCTGACTCTTTTCGCAGTTCCGTCATTCGCGGCTTCGCATCCTTCGCCCCGCACCGGCTCCGGTCAGAATGCAAACGGCGCAGTATCCATCGAAGCCACAGTCTATGGCGATCCGGATTCCGTGAAGAACGCGGTGACCGACGATTTGGGCGGTCATTACATCGTCGTTCGGGTGAAGCTTGCTCCCAAAACTGGAACGCTCCCGGTTCAACTGGATGACTTCCTGTTGAAGACGGATAAAGACGGCGAACGGTCCCACGCGTACGCACCCACTCAAATTGCAGGGCAGGGCGTGCTGATCGTTTCACAGGTGTCAACAGGAGGAGGTGGCGGACATTCACAGGCCGCCGACCCCACCTATGGCGGGTTGCCCCCTTCTGGCGGCGGTTTTGGAAATGCGGCGTCCACTGTAGGGGCGCAGGGCAAAATGAAGCTGGAAGAAAAGGAAAATCCCTTGGTAAAGACGCTGGCTGATCGCATGCTGCCGGAAAAGGAAATCTCCGGGCCGGTGACAGGTCTGTTATATTTCCCGATGGAAAAGCAGAGAGTAAAGGATCTTGAACTGACTTACACAACGCCCATGGGTAAGCTGACGGTACGATTCAAATAGTGACAGTTTCCGATCTGGATACACCAGCGTTAATAGTAGACCTGGATATATTCGAACAAAATTTGAAGCGGGTGGCGAATTATGCGGCGGAGCACAAGCTGCGGCTTCGGCCACATACCAAGACGCATAAATCCCCGGAGGTCGCAAGGATGCAATTAGCTTTGGGCGCAGCGGGCTTAACGGTCGCCAAAGTGGGGGAAGCAGAGGTCATGAGTGCAGCTCTGCCGCCGGTGGATCTGCTGATTGCGTTTCCCATATTCGGTGAGACAAAGGTAAAGCGGCTGCGTGCGGTGGCAGAGCGCGCACAAGTGACCGTGGCAATCGATAGCTTGGAAGCTGCCAGGCAGCTTGAAGGCACGGGCAGCGCCGTAATGATAGAACTGGATGTCGGGTTGGGCCGGGTTGGCGTCACCGTCGAAGAAGCATTGGTTTTGGCGCGTGAAGTGACACGCCTACCGGGGTTGCGCTTTCGCGGGCTGACGTTTTATCCGGGTCATATCAAGCAGCCGGATCAAGCTGCCATTGCCAGGCTGAGCCGCGACATAGGCACAGCCGTAGAGAAATTCCGCTTGGCGGGAATGCCGTGCGAAATTGTGAGCGGCGGTTCCACGCCGACTCTGTTTCACTCGCACGAAGTGGAAGGGCTGAATGAGATTCGGCCCGGCACCTATGTCTATAACGACCTGAACACCATTGTCAGCGGGGCGTGCACGCTTGAAGAATGCGCGGCTTCGGTTCTGGTTACTGTAGTTTCCACCCCGCGTGCGGGAACAGCCATTGTGGATGGGGGATCGAAGACCTTTTCGTCAGATAGACTGAATGGCGCGGACGGCGTAACCTTTGGGCGGATTGTTGAAGTGCCCGGGACGCGTTTTCACAAGATGAATGAAGAACACGGATTTCTGGACACCACCAATTCAGAACGCCGCTTCCAACTAGGTGAACGCGTACGGGTAATTCCCAACCACGTATGCGTGGTGATGAATTTACACGAGCAGGTTTACGGTGTAAGGGGTGAAACGGTGGAGAAGGTATGGAAGGTAGAGGCCAGGGGCCGGTTGCAATAAAGCTAACGGCCCCCGGGTAAGACAAATTACATTTTTACAGACTTGACGGTCAGCGTATCGCCTTCCACGGTGCCATCGATGGTGACCTTGTGGCCCACATGATCGGCAACCATTGAGGTGTCAGCCAGTTTATAAACCTTTCCACCGGCAACAAACACGGGGGTAGCGCCGCCCTTTACACACTTGACGGAGCAGTCCGCATGAGCTGCGTTGTCGCCTTTCAGGCCGCACTTGGAATCAGAAATATAGCCAGTCATGGATTCACCGAAAGCGGAGAGGGCGGCGAAAGACATAACGAAAGTTGCTGAAATAACAAACTTTTTCATAGTAGAACTCCTGTCCGTTTACTCTATCACGCGTGGGGGCGGGCACCAACGCCCAACACCGTCTTGGCATAAACGAAGCTTCGCTCCAGATCCACTCGTTGTTGTTCCCGCAGCGCAGCTATGAAGACCGGGTTCTTTGGGCCGGGCGCGTCCTCTATCACCATTGTTCCCATAAACGGGTGACCGCGTTTCGCCAGCGTCACAAATCTGGCGAAGTCAGCGGCAGGCAGATGCGTGAAATTGCGCCAATACCCGGTCTGCAGGTAAGGCAACTGGCGTGGCGGGCGGCCTGTGATGATTTCGAGTTGCATGGAGGCCTTCGGGCAGAGTTGACGGTGCAGAGCGGTGAGGCGCGGAAGGTCCACCACTCCGTCACCCAGAGCGACCCACTGTGCAGCAGCACCAGCGGGAGTTTCGAAGACCGCGGAATCCCGCACGTGTGTGGTAACGGTGTAAGGGCCGAGGACTTCCATCGTAGTGAGCGGGTTTTCCATCACCCACATGGGGTTACCGGTATCCAGGCAACTTGCGACAAAGTCTTTGCCGGATTGCTCGATGATGGTGAGAGTCTCGCGGGCGGTCATATCGCCAGCGTGATTTTCTAGAGCAATTTTGACATCCAGGTCTTGGGCACGGGAGCGCATTTTCCGGAAGACCTGAATGGTGGAATCCATGCAGCGCTCCAATTGACCGGGAGACTGGCGGTCATCGCTGCTGCCCATATAACAGCGCATGGAAGTTGCACCCACGTGGTGCGCGGCTTCAAGGCCCTTGGTGAGCTGCACTTCCGGAGTGCCCAGTTTTTCAGTCCAGCTTTTGGATGCGGAGCAGATGCAGCCCGTGCCGCCATCGATTGTGATTCCCGCCCGTTCGGCATGCTGCCTGACCTGTTTCAGATAGACGGGTTCCAGAGACACAAAATCGTCAAGGCTGGAAAACTGAATTGTGTCCAACCCCTGCGCAACCGCGTAATCGATCAGTTCGGTACCCTTCCATCCGAACGCCCGGAGAGAATAGGTGTCGAAGCCGAGGCGTATGTTCGGAGTAGCTGCCATGAGCGGCGCTGCGGCGGTGGCTGCGA
>JAYTGM010000016.1:0-2925 GCA_043733425.1 Terriglobia bacterium | reverse complement strand
AGGGTTCGGCGCAGTGCGGCGAGGAGGATTGCTGTAAAGACGGTGGTTGCCGTCACAAATGCAAATAGCGGAACCCCACGGGAACTTTTAGCGAAGACCGTGGGGCTCCGAATGAATCGACAACCGGGACGGCTGGCGATCCTCTCATCTTAGACGGGATTGCGAGCCATGGGAAAAGAAAAACCTATGACTAAAAACCTATTGTTAAGGCGGGGGCGCGCGAATCTGATTGCCATATTGGGAGCAGGCTTGTTCGCTTCGCCATTATGGGGTGCGGAAGGACCGTTCTTCATCACGTACACACACCAGATGGAAGAGCCGGGCAATCTTGAGATTGCGACAAAGAATGTGACGGGGCGGACGGAGGGGGGCGACCGTTTTCTGGGGGCCACCACGGAATTGGAGTATGGAGTGAAGGGCTGGTGGACGACGGAGTTCTACCTGGATGGCCAGGCGACGAATCGTCAAGGTGCCCTGTTTACGGGCTACCGCTGGGAGAACCGGTTCCGGTTTCTTCCACGGGAGCATTGGATCAATCCGGTGCTTTATTTCGAATTCGAGAACATTAATGGAGCGGACAGGGGATTGCTCGCGGTGGTGGGGCATGACGGACAGGAAGACTTCAGCGGGCTGAATTCGGAAGCGCGGGTGGAGAAGAAGCGGGAACTGGAAGCGAAGCTGATTCTAGGCAGCCATTACAAGGGCTGGACCATTGCCGAGAATTTCATTGCGGAGAAAAATGTTCGGCATGCGCCGTTCGAATTCGGGTACGCGGCGGGAGTGAGCAGGCCACTGGCGTTTGCGGCGCGGCCTGAGCGATGCACCTTTTGCGCGGAGAATTTCCAGGTGGGAGTGGAGATGTATGGAGGACTGGGGACGCATGCGGATTTTGGCGTTCATGACACTTCGCACTACCTTGCGCCAACGGTGGGATGGACTTCAGGAGGGGGGACGACGTTCAAGATTTCGCCCAGCTTTGGTTTGACGGACAAGAGCGCGCGGATGATGATCCGGTTTGGGGTGTCGTATGAGATTGCGCAATTCGGGCGGCGGCGATGAAGTGGATGGGTCTGGTGCTGGCGCTGGGGACGATTTGCGAAGCCGGAACGGATTTGCTGGGGCGCGCTCCGGTTGCCGCCAGTACGGCTGCGAATCCGTATGAGGGCGATGAGACTGCGGCGCGTGCGGGGGCGAAACTGGTGGAGCGCGAATGCCAACCATGCCACGGGGAACGAAGCGCGGGGAAAGCGCCTCTGTTGAATTCTTCGCCGATTCGGGATGCACCTGCGGGTGCGTTGTTCTGGGTGCTTCGAAACGGATCGCTCTATCGGGGGATGCCGTCATTCGCGCATCTGCCGGAAGCGCAGAGATGGCAAATTGTGGAGTATCTGAAACGGAACAGGTAAGGTGAAAGCGTGACGCGCGTCCGGATGGATAAATGGCTTTGGGCGGCCCGGTTTTTTAAGACTCGGGCGATGGCTTCGCGGGCTTGCGAGCTTGGCCGGATTACCGATAACGAGCAAGCGGCCAAGGCAGGGCGCGAGGTGCGGGTGGGGAATGTGCTGCGAATCAAGAGCGATGCCGGGGAGTTTCAAGTGGAGGTGCTGCTGCTGACGGAGATGCGCGGGCCGGCTGCGGTGGCGCAGACGCTTTATCGCGAGACCGATGCGAGCCGGGAAGCGCGTGCGAAGGCCATGGAAGAGAAGCGGGCGATGCTGTTGTTCGACCCCGTGCAAGAGGCACGGCCTTCGAAACGGGACCGGCGGGATATAGAGAAATTCCGGGGGTATTAGGCGGTGCGGCCTCTGGGGCCGAGTTCGATGGCTTGGACGCAAGAGATTTTTGATTTTTCGATGGTGAAGCGCAGGAGCGTGCGGACGTGGTGCCAGCCGTTGTGACCGCAGGCGCCGGGGTTCATGTGGAGCATGTTGCCGAGTTTGGGATCGCGCATCACCTTGGCGATGTGGGAGTGGCCGCAGAGGAATAGATTGGGGCGCAGGCGTTGAAGCTCGGCTTTGGCGTGGCGATCGTAATGGCCCGGGTAGCCGCCGATGTGGGTCATATAGACGCTGATACCTTCGCAGTTCCAGGAAAGATCTTTGGGGAGTTGGGCGCGGATTTCGGGGCCATCGATGTTGCCGAAAACGCCGCGGGTGGGTTTGAAGGCGCGCAATTGATCGAGAATTTCGGGTGGGCCGAAATCACCCGCGTGCCAGAGTTCATCGCAGAGGGCGAAGTGGGTGAAGATGGCGGGATCGAGAAAGCCGTGTGTGTCGGAGAGGAGGCCGATGCGCACTTGTATATGGTGACACGGCGCTACACTGGGGCATGCTTACCGAGGAGAAGTGCGTTGCCTGCCGCGCGGGGTCCACTGCCGTGACCGAAGCGGAAATGCCGGGGCTGATGGAACAGGTGCCGGGTTGGGATGTGATCCAGAGCGGCGGAATTGGGAAGCTGACGCGCGAGTTTCAGTTTGCGAATTTTGCGGACGCACTGGCGTTTACGAATCGTGTGGGGGCGGTTGCGGAAGCTGAGAATCACCATCCGGCTATTTTGACCGAGTGGGGGCGGGTGACCGTTTCGCTGTGGACGCATACGATTGAGGGCTTGCATCGAAACGACTTTGTCGTGGCCGCGAAGATCAACGCCGGTGAAGCGGTTTAATCCTTCCGATAATCGCCGCGACTGAAATACTTTTCCAGCCATATATAGAAGCAGATGAACAGGTATCTGCTTCCCATTTCCTTCGTTTTGAACTTGGCGACACCGGTGCTGCGGTTACGCCAGGTAGAGCCGCGAACGATGGTTTTGAGAGGCAACTCAACGGTGAGGTTGAAGTGAGGGGAGAGCAGTGGGCGGCAGTCTGCATTCACGGTTCGGGGAGTGCGGGCTTAGCTCTTTTTGGCGGGTTGGCGGAAGCCGCGT
>JAYTGM010000015.1:0-8078 GCA_043733425.1 Terriglobia bacterium | reverse complement strand
ATACGCGGCATGGGCTGGAGCACCTGCTGTCAAAGGCTGGGTTTCAGGATATTCAAATCATCCCGGCGGGGGGGTACTTTCGGTTGCTCTCCCGCCGGTTGCTGAACGGTTTACAATTCTTTGTAGGAGGCCCGCGATGGCTGCTTTTTGTGCCCGCCGCCGCACTCCTGGTGCCACCGGCGCTTCTGTTGCCGGCGCTTGACCGTTTAGATCGCGAAAAAAACTTTACACTCGGATATCTATGCACCGCAAAGCGCTCTTCCTGATCTTTGTTTGTTTGACACTGGCGTCACTCAGCGGGAGCGCGCGAGATTTTAGCGGTGCCCGTGCGCTGGAGTTTACGCGCCATGCGACATCGTTCGGGCCCCGGCCGCCAGATTCGCCTGCCAATAAAAAGCTGCAAGCCTATATTGTGAGCCATCTGCGGCTTTCCGGGTGTGAAGGCACCGAAGACCACTTCAACGGTCAAACTCCGCAAGGACCTGTGCCGATGAAAAATCTGCTCTGCCGCTTTCCGGGCAAATCTGGAAAGGCGATTGTCTTTAGCGGCCATTACGATACAAAAACGATGCCGCAATTTGTGGGTGCGAACGATGGTGGATCTTCAACAGGTTTTCTTTTGGAGATGGCCGCTGTGCTTGCGGGGGTTCCACGCAAGGATGATGTGTACCTGGTATTTTTCGATGGCGAAGAGGCATACGGCGAATGGACCGATTCGAATTCGCTTTACGGAAGCCGCCACCTTGCGGAGAAGTGGGCTGCCGATGGCACGCTTGCGAAAATAAAGGCGCTGATCAACGTAGACATGATCGGCGACAAGGATTTAAGTTTGGTCTACAACTCCGGCTCCGCGGCTTCTCTGCAAAAAACGGTTTGGGATGCGGCGGGCCGGCTAGGCTATTCCCAATACTTCTCGACAGGAGGAGGCGTAACCGGGGACGATCATGTGCCGTTTCTTCAGCGCGGCGTCAAGGCGTTGGACCTGATCGATTTCGATTACGGCCCGAACAATCAGTACTGGCACACCCCAGCCGACACGATGGATAAGCTGAGCGCGCAGAGTTTGCAGGTGGTGGGTACCGTGTTGCAGAAGGTGTTACCGGAACTGGAAGCACAGCCTTAGTGGACGGCGTTGTCGTCATAGATAAAGCGGAAGGCTGGACGTCTCACGATGTGGTGGCGAAGTTTCGCGGCGTTGCGAAGATTCGCCGCGTGGGGCATCTAGGGACTCTCGATCCGATGGCGACGGGTGTGTTGCCGCTCGCTGTAGGTGTGGCAACCAGGCTGGCGAAGTTTTATACAAAGGCAGAAAAACTTTACGAGGGCGGCGTCCGGTTCGGCTTTGCGACAGACACGTACGACCGTACCGGCGAGCCTCGATCGGAACCCGCTTCTTTTACATTGACGCTTGAAAGGTTGGAAGATGCGCTCGCCGCTTTCCGCGGCACCGTAATGCAAATGCCTCCTCAGTATTCAGCGAAGAAAGTGGGAGGCATTACAGCTTACAAAGCAGCACGCCAGAATATTGAAATAGAGCTGCAGCCGGTGGAAGTGACAATCTCCGAGCTAAGTATTTTGGCGTTCGACGGCACGCGGGCCGATCTACGCATCCGCTGCTCAGGCGGAACATACATCCGCTCCATTGCCCATGATTTAGGGCAGGCGCTGGGGTGCGGCGCTCATTTGGATTCACTTAGGAGACTGGCGTCGGGCGAGTTTACGATTGAGCACGCAAAGCCGCTCGACGGGATTCACCCGGCAAGTGCACTGATCCCGCTGGAATTGCTGGTTCCGCAATTCGCCAGCTTCATGGCGGATACTCAAACCGCTGCTTACATTCGGCAGGGGCGGTATTTCACGGCGCCGGGACATGATGGTGAGCACATACGGGCATTGTCTGAAACGGGCCGTCTCATTGCTATCTGTGACAGGACGGGGACGGAACTGTACCATCCGTCAGTGGTGCTGGCTTAAGATTTTTCGGCTTCGAGAAAATCGAAATCGCACCCGCGATTGGCCTGAGTAACGTGCTCTAAGAACAAACGCCCATAACCGCGCGTGTAGTGCGGAACCGGAGGCACAAACTGCGCCCGGCGATGCGCCAGCTCATGTTCGGTCACGAGTAAGCTCACCCGGCGGCCCGTGGTATCGAGTTCAATCATGTCACCCGTGTGCACCAAAGCCAGCGGACCACCCACGGCCGATTCGGGTGCCACATGCAGCACCACGGTGCCAAAACTGGTACCACTCATGCGCGCGTCACTGATGCGCACCATATCCTCCACGCCTTCCAGCAGCATCTTGCGTGGCAGAGGAATTTGGCCCCACTCTGGAAAGCCGGGGCCGCCCTTTGGGCCGCAGTTTTTCATTACCAGCACCGTATCGCGCGTCACCGGCAAGTCTTCCCGATCTATCTCCTGCAGCATCTGCGCATGGGTTTCAAAGACATACGCCGGGCCGATGTGCTGTAGCAAGTGCGGCGATGCAGCAGTCTGCTTGATCACCGCGCCGTCCGGTGCCAGATTGCCCCAGAGCACCACAGTCCCGCCTTCCGCATGGAGCGGATCGGCAGTGGTCCGTATTACTTCGCGCCGGTGACATGGCGCATCGTTCACGTTCTCTGCAATGGATTTTCCTGTCACCGTTATAGCGCCGCCATGAAGCAGCGGCAGGATCTCTCGCATCACGGCGGGAACACCACCGGCGCTGAAGAAATCTTCCATCAAGAACTCACCTGAAGGCTTTACGTTCACCAGAAAAGGAGTGCGCCGCGAAATGGAATCGAACAGGTCAAGCTCCAGTTCAATACCCAAACGGCCCGCAATGGCAATCAGATGGATCACAGCATTGGTGCTTCCGCCAATCGCCATGTTGACGGTGATGGCATTCTCAAAAGCCTGGCGGGTCATCACGGCGGAAGGCCTTAGATTTTCGCGCACCATCTCCACCATGCGCCTGCCGCTTTGCTCGGCGAAAGTCATGCGGCGGGAATCCACCGCGGGCACTGCTGCGCACCCAGTCAAGGTCATGCCGAGCGCTTCCGCAAGACTGGTCATGGTGCTGGCCGTACCCATGACGGTGCAGTGACCCGCACTGCGCGCTAAGCCGCCTTCAATTTCGCAAAGCTCTTCATCGTTAATTTTCCCAGCGCGATACAGGTCAAAAAGCTTGCGCCCATCCGTACCGCTACCGAGTTTTTGATCTTTCCAAAGGCCGCTCAGCATGGGTCCGCCAGGCACCACAATTGCGGGAAGATCCGCACTCGCGGCTCCCATCAACTGTGCGGGCGTGGTCTTGTCGCAGCCGCACAGCAGTACCACTCCATCCATGGGGTTCGCGCGAATGCATTCCTCCACATCCATCGCCATCAGGTTACGGAAGAGCATGGCAGTGGGGCGCATGAACATCTCACCGAGTGAGATTGTGGGGAACTCAAGAGGCACGCCGCCCGCGGCCCAAACGCCGCGCTTCACTGCTTCAGCCACTGTGCGCAGGTGCGCGTTGCAGTTGTTCAGTTCGCTCCATGAATTGCAGATACCAATCACCGGCTTACCTTCCACTGCGTCGCGCATGAACCCTTCGCTCCGCAACCAAGCGCGCCGCGCAAAGTTATAGTATTCCGGGCCGCTCCACCATTCCGCGCTGCGCAGTTTCATGCGTCTATTATGCGGAACAATTCTGGCATCGCGGAGTCTACACCAGCAGAACAGCGCTGCTCGAATTCAAAACAAACAAAGGAACAACAATATGTTCGAGCAGACGTTTCTCAATCAGCCGGATTCCGCGCGCCGGCCATGGTCTCTTGCCGCATCTTTAGCAGTACAGTGTGCTTTCACGGGAGTGATTCTTTTGGTGCCGCTGATTCACACAGCGCAACTTGCATGGCACCCCGTCCCAGCAATTCTTTACATGCCGCCACGGCCTGCCCCGCCGCCCGCAGCGGTGGTGCAACAAGCATCTTCAGCAAGCGCTGCAATGACACGGCCGATGTATCGCCCGGTGTTTACTGCGCCCCGCCACATTCCTTCCTCCATCGTCACGCTTCCCGATCCCACGGGCGCACCGGATTTCATTCTGGCCAGCAGTTCCGCCGGTTCCGGAGCAGTGCAGTTCGGGCCGCCATCGCTGGGCATAGAGAACGGCCCAGCTTCACGGCCTGTTACACAAAGTGCGCCTCCCGCGCCGAAGCCCGCATCGATTCGCGTAAGCAATGGCGTGCAATCCGCCAAGCTGCTGCAACAGCCGAAGCCGTTGTATCCGCCACTGGCGAAAGCGGCGCGTATTTCCGGGCTGGTCCGTTTGCAGGCGGTCATCGGGCGGGACGGAACCATTCGCAATCTGCAGTTGGTGACCGGTCCTCCGCTCCTGGTAAAAGCCGCGATGGAAGCGGTAAGCCGCTGGACTTATCAACCTACTCTGCTGAATGGTGAGCCCGTGGAAGTCTTTACTGAGATCGATGTGAACTTCACTCTTAATCAGTAAATAACATCTTCATTTTGTACTTGCAAAATCCGGCATTTCGACTACACTTTGACCAGTGAAGGCTGTGGCAAATTATGGCGCTTGAATTTACCGGCAAAGGTGCCGCCCTAAGTTCTGATGGGTTGGCGGGAGTGGCGAAGGACCTAGACGTCAAAGCACCTGAAATCTGGGCCGTGCTGGGAGTGGAAACATCGGGTTGCGGGTTTCTTGTAAATCAGCGTCCGCCGATTCTCTACGAGCGCCACATCTTCAGCCGACTCACTCATGGCGTATTCGACGACGGCGACATCAGCGACCCATCGCCCGGCGGATACGGCAAAGGAGGCGTGGCGCAGTATGACCGGCTGGACCGCGCAATCGCGCTGGACCGGAACGCCGCGCTTCAGAGTGCGTCGTGGGGAATAGGGCAGATTCTGGGAAGCAATTTTGGGTTGGCTGGTTTCACCAGTGTGGAAAACATGGTGGCCGCTATGTGCGATGCCGAGGACAACCAACTGACCGCATTTGCCAAATTCCTTAAATCTTCCAAGCTGGACAAATCGCTGCAGGTTCACGATTGGACTGCTTTCGCGCGCGGGTATAACGGTCCAAACTTTGCCCAGAACCATTACGACGTACAACTGCGCGGCGAGTTTCAGAAGTTCTCCCTTGGCGCGCTGCCTGACTTGAGAGTTCGAGCCTGTCAGATTTATTTAGGCTTTAAGGGCTTTTCACCCGGCAATGTGGATGGCGTCGCCGGAGTTCTCACGCGCGACGCGTTGCGCCTGTTTCAAAAAGCACAGGGACTGCCTATAACCGGGTTACCTGATGACGCGACATTTGCCGCGCTCACCCCTTAGTCACACTCAGTTACAGCCTTCGGTCTTTGATATTGTAATAGGCCGATGCGCTTTCTTCTGCTGTTTACCGTTTCCACTGCTCTGTTCGGACAAGCCGCGCCAATAGCGGCGATGGATGTGGAGTACTCTGCCGTGGGCCAAAGGGTTGCGATGGATATTTACCGTCCGGCTGACGATGCAGTCCATCCGGCGGTTTTGTTGGTGCATGGGGGAGGGTTCCGGGCGGGGAATCGGTCCAGCTATACGAAGCTGGCGGTTCGGCTGGCGCAGCATGGTTATGTTGCGGCCACCGTTTCTTACCGCTTCGCTCCGCAGTTTCCGTTTCCGGCCGCCGTGCACGATGTAAAAGCCGCCGTTCGTTTTCTTCGCGCCAACGCGAAGCAGTATCATCTGGACCCAGACCGCATCGGTGCCGCCGGTGGCAGTGCGGGAGGCCATCTGGTCCTCTTTCTCGGCCTGACAGCCAACGTTCCGGAATTTGAAGGCACCGGGCCGAATAAGGAATTTTCAAGCCGTGTGGAGTGCGTTGCGGATTATTACGGACCTTCGGATTTCACGCAATCATATGCCAAGAGCGTGGATGCGGCGGTTGTTCTGCCAATGTTTCTAGAAGGTGACCTGGTGCATAAACGCCTCGAGCACATACGCGCCAGTCCGCTGAATTGGGTGACACCCGATGCCGCGCCCATCCTGGCTCTTCACGGTACGCAGGATACCTATGTCGCTTATGAACAGTCCGTGTGGCTACTGGACCGGCTGCTGGGGGCTGGGGTGCCAGCGGAACTTGAGACAATTCCAGGCGCTGGGCATGGGTTCAAAGGCGCGGACGCGGACCGGGCAGATACACGCGCGATTGCATGGCTGGACCGCTGGTTGATGATGTCGGCAGCAAAATAAAATCCAACAAGTAATCCGCTTCGTAGTACATTCGGAGAGAACGTAGCACGTTTTCGCGAAAGTCACTATGAAGCTTATTCTTCTCGCAACGATCTTTGCCTGCATGCAGGCGACTGCGGCGACCTTTTCCGGAAACATTACCGACCCCAGCGGGCGCGCCGTTTCTGGAGCAACCGTCAGCCTGCTTCAACGCGCCAATGCAAACCGGCAAGAAGCTAAAACCGACGCAGAAGGCGTTTTCACGTTTGGCTCATTAGAACCAGGAGAGTACCGCGTTATTGCGGAAGCCGCCGGGTTTCCAATTCTCACGCGCAATGTAAGCATAGCGGCGGCCGCGACGCAGACAGAAAACTTTCAGTTCACGGCGACCAATACGCAGGCGCAATCCGTCACGGTGACGGGCGATGTGTTCGATCTGGGCCTGTTTGCGCCTGATCCGGCTCAACGCATCATGATCCGCGACGAAACTCTGGACGCGAACCCCGGGAGGCCCGGCATGCCGATTTCGATACCGGGGATGCCGGCGGAATCGCCCGCTGGTGGGGTGAAGCCGCCACAATACTTCGTCCCAGGCGTTGCCGGAGATCATGGAGAGCCAATCGCGATGTTTTTTCAGATTGGCGGATTTCTGTATCCTAATAACCTTCCCGCCAACGCGCACGGCAACGGGTATGCGGACCCGAATGTGATTATTCCTATTGCCATAGAAAGCGTGGAGACCGATGGGGCGGCGTTCAATGTCCGTGAAGGCAATAACGCTGTTAATTCCGCGATTGTATTCGGGCTTCGCGACCGGATCGATCCACTGATCAGGGTAACGGCAGATTACCGCGACGTGAATGTTGTAACCGGGTGGAGCCCCGTAAACCCGGCCAACAAGAGCTGGGTTGGCCTTGAGGTCTCCTTCGGAAACGGTTACCTGGATCGGCTGGAGCACCGCAAACAGTACAAGGGCAACGTCAGCAAGGTGTTTACGTTCGGCAAGCATGACCTGACGGTTTATGGAATCGGGTATTACGGAAAGGCGTTTCAGCCAGGGCTGATTCCGATTGACCGGCCGACGCTAGGCGATACCTACGACGCGCGGCAGCAGGAAGAAACCGCAAACGGATCGCTCATCCTGAATGACATCTGGCACGTAACGCCACACCGGCAATTCCAATTCTCTGGTTTTTATCGCTACTACACGCTCGACGTGCGGCCGAATTTCGGCGATGGCTTAATCCGGCAGAGTGAGCACCGGAACGTGAACTCGGAAGATGCGTTGTATGCCGAGCGTTTCAACAGTATGTTCTCGTTGCTCGCGGGTGCGAATTTCCGCAGGGAACGGCCGAGTGCGCTGGATCTGGACCGCGCTGACGATCGAGGCGTTTTCCAGCCCGTCACGGCAAACAACTTACTGTTGAATTTTTATAGCCCTTTTGTTTCGGCGGATGGAGCCTTCTTCCGTTTTCTGCATTACAACGCGGGGTTCCGGCGCGATGAGATCGGTTTCGAGAATCAGGATCTGTATCGGCCTGAGCTATCCTTCCGCCGCCATGCCTCGGTGAGTTCACCTAAGGGGACTCTGAGTTTGCTGCCACCTGAAAGCGTATCGCGATGGCTGCCTTCAGTCTCATTGAGCTACGGCCAGGCATTCCATGTGAACGATCCACGAATCGGTATCACGGCGCTGATGGGTGCAACGCTGGTGAGTAAAGCGCGCTCCTACCAACTCGTGGCCAGCAAGACCCTGGCGAAGACGGAATTTCGCGTAACTCTGGCGCATGTAACAACGGCACAGCAATTGGCGCGCATCTCAAACGATACCGGTTTGCAGCAGGACCAGGGTCCTGGGCTGGTGAAATCCATCACGGCGAC
>JAYTGM010000014.1:0-2933 GCA_043733425.1 Terriglobia bacterium | reverse complement strand
CCGGTACGGATCAGGAACTGGAACACATCGAACTAATTGCTCTTTCAGACCGCCGCGTCCTGATGATCCTGGCCACGCGGGACCGTATGGTGCGCAATCGCGTAGTCACTCTGGACGAGATGATGACGCCTGAAGATTTGGGTTCGCTTCGCAATTACGTGAACCGGAACTTCGTAGGCTGGAAGTTGAGCGATGCCCGCCGTGAACTGATGCGCCGCATGGATGAAGAGCGCGCCGAGTATGACGCCGTGCTGCAACAACTTACCGTGCTTTACCAGAAAGGCTTGCTCGATGTGGACCACCAACCTTGGATCCATATGGAAGGTGCTTCGAATCTTGTGGGCCTTGATCTTCATCTCACGAAAGAGAGGATGCGGGATCTTTTCCGCGCCTTGGAAGAGAAAAAGCGTGTAGTGGAGTTGCTGGATCGGTTTCTGGAACCATCGAACGGGCAAATTGGCGTTCACATCGGTCTTGAAGAAGCTCATCCAGCCATGAAAGAGCTTGCCTTGATTGGAGTTTCGCTTCCTTTGCCAGGCGGTTTGATCGCCAGAATTGCGGTGTTGGGCCCCGTTCGCATGCAATATGAAAGCGTAGTGGCTTCCGTTCTGCACCTGGGCCAGGCTTTCGAGCGCGCTCAAAATTAGATTTCGCCGGTTTGGCCGGCCTGTGATCAACCAGCCTGTTACCCTAAAAGTGCCGTGAATACAGATCCTTCAAAACCGAACGTTACCGATATGCAGCCTGATAATGCCAGTTCCGGACAAGGTGCCGGATATTCCAATCACACCAATCAGGTGGAGGATATTTCCGGTGTGCAGCTAGCTTCTGAAGTGACGGCTCTCTCCGCCGAGCGGGACCAGTTGGCGCGCGAAAAGGCCGACCTTCAGGACCGTGTGCTCCGCCTTCAGGCCGAGTTCGATAATTTTCGCAAACGCAGCGAGCGGGACCGCTCCGAATATGCGCAATACGCCGGAATGGAAACCGTGCGTGAGATTCTGCCCGTTTTGGACAATTTCGAAATCGCCATCAAAACCGAAACGCCGGATAAGCATTATTCGAAGGGTATCGAATTGATTCATCAGCGCATGGTGGATAGCTTGAAGAAGCTTGGTCTGGAGCCGATTGAAAGCGTGGGCGAGAAATTCGATCCGCACATTCATCAGGCCATCGAAAAGGTACAGACGGAAGCTACGCCAGATCACACCATCCTGAGCGATTTCCAGCGCGGCTATCGCTTCAAAGGTAAACTCCTTCGCCCATCCATGGTGAAAGTTGCTGTACATCCCTAAAGAATTTACGTAACTATGCCGGTAACAAAACGCGATTATTATGAAGTGCTGGGTGTCGCTCGTGATTGCGACGAGAGCCAGCTAAAAAGCGCCTATCGCAAGCTTGCGATGCAGCACCACCCCGACCGCAACCCGGATAATCGCCAAGCTGAAGAGCGGTTTAAAGAGGCGGCAGAGGCTTACGGCGTGCTGTCTGACGGCCAGAAGCGGGCCACCTATGACCGTTTCGGTCACCAGGGTGTTCAGCAAATGGATCAGCAAGGTGGCTCTGGCTTCGATGCCAACGGTTTCGATCTAGGTGATCTCTTCAGCCAGTTTGGGTTTGGGGATGTTTTGGGCGGCCGTGGCCAGCGCGGCAGCCGCGTCTTACGTGGTGAAGACGTTCGCTACGATCTGCAAATTGAATTCGAAAATGCCGCGTTCGGCATGACCGCGGAGATTCAGGTGCCGCGTCACGAAAAGTGCGGACACTGCGAAGGCTTGGGTGCCGAACCGGGTAGCTCTTCCACCACTTGCCCACAATGCAAGGGCCGTGGAGAGATGCTGTACCAGCAGGGTTTTCTCTCTGTGCGGCGCACTTGTAATCAGTGTGGCGGCGGTGGCAAAGTGATCAAGACTCCCTGCCGGGAGTGCCGCGGCCAGGGCGTGGTCCAGGTGAATCGCAAGCTGAAAGTCACCATCCCGGCCGGCGTTGCGGATGGCAACCGGCTGCGGCTTTCCGGTGAAGGCCAGCCGAGCCCGAATGGCGGTCCCTCTGGCGATCTCTACGTGTTCTTGAAAGTAAAGGAGCACGCGTTCTTTGAGCGCCATGAAAATGATCTGCACTGCGGCATTCCCGTGAATTTTGCGCAAGCCGCACTGGGTGCCGAACTCACCGTGCCGACTCTGGGCGAACCGGCCACTCTCAAGATCCCGGAAGGCACGCAAAACGGCGCGCAATTCCGCTTAAAGAAGCAGGGCATTGCACAAGTCAACGGACACTCACGCGGCGATATCGTGATCCATGTGCAGATCAAAACACCCGGCAAGCTAACCCGTGAGCAACGCAAATTATTCGAGCAACTGCACGAAATGCTGCCGAAAGACAATGAGCCCAGCGAAAAAGGGATCTTCGAACGCGTGAAAGATCTCTTTAACTAGTTCTTCCCGCCTGGCTGCTAAAATCAAGCGTTCATGAGTAACGAATCCATATCAGGCATCAGACCGACCGATGGCGCGGACATTTACCCGCTCTACACGCATTGGAAAGGCATTGTCCCCTTTCCCCCCGGTCCCCTGCTGTGGAGCGTGGGCGGAGCCACACTGGAAGAGTTCCTGGTTGTTGGCGATGCTTGGGGCCAGTTGATCTGCCGGTTTTGCCCCGAAGCGGCCACCGTTCTTGAGATCGGTTGTGGTTGCGGACGCGCCACGCGCGTGCTGCTGAATAACCCCTGGATTAAGCGTTACATCGGGTTTGACATCATCCCCGCGAACATTGAATGGTGCAATAACTTCCTGGCTCCCGCCTGGCGCAACGGTACTGCTGAGTTTCTGCATTACGATCTTTATTCAGGCGAATACAATCCAAACGGCGCCATCAAGACCACTGACTTTCGCTTTCCTTGCCAGGATGGGCAAGCGGATGTCATCATCGCAGGCTCC
>JAYTGM010000013.1:0-2937 GCA_043733425.1 Terriglobia bacterium | reverse complement strand
TGACAAATGCGATCGATAATAATGCCGTTTTTGCGAGACTGCGAAATGACATCCGTTTCTCCTTCGAAGCGTTAGGACCGTGGGCATGGCGCTTTGCTGTCAGGCGAAGCGGTACTCTGCGGCGGATTCGCTCAAAACACAAGGAGCGGGGCGTCCCACTGGGACATGGAAGAAACGCGGTGGTTTGAGAAGGCGAAAGTTTCACCGCCTCAAACGGTGTTGACCACTAAAGTTTTACCGATGCTATCACCGAGTGAAATTCAATTGCAAATTGATTTTATGAATGGGCGCAATCTCTTTGCCTGGACTGAAACTTCTAAATCCACGCGAATGACTGTTATTCTTGGGAGGACGGGACCGAAAACTTTTATGATCAGTTTTCCTGCCCTCAAGATCACTCTATTAGCTGTGATCGTGGGGACTGTTGCCGGGGCCCAGGCCAGCGATACCGCGTTTCAGCAGTCCTTCCGGCTGGATGTAGCGGATTCTTCAGGTTTTTCTTTTGCCACGCTGACCGTGCCCGCCGGTAAGCGGCTGATTATTCGTTATCTTGCCGTAACTTCCACATTGCCTTCGGGGCAGCGCTTCACCTCAAGTGTGCAGGCTACCGTTCAGGGGGCCACCGCTGAATTTGCGCAAGCGTACTTATCGCAAAGCAACGGAGATGGAACCGATGAGCTGGTAAACAATCAGGCAGTTACTATTCAGGCCGATGGCGACACCACCGTTTACTTCCAGGTGTTCCGCCGTGTCCCGAAAGGCGTCATTCGCGTTGTGTTCGCCGTCAGCGGCGACCTGGTGCCGCTCCCGTTATAACGCTTTATTCAAACGCTTCGTCCCGCAATGCGGGCATCAGTGGCAACCGCGAGTAAGGAGCGGTCACTCGTCCAGATTTCCCGTTTTCCTAACTCCAGTGCCGTTGCCATGTGGATTGCTTCACCGCACCCGCCGCTGCTTCCCGCACCAGTTCAGACGTCCGATTGTGCAGATCGCGAATGGATGCGGAAATTATGTTCTGTATCGGGGCACTTATTTTTTATCGAGTGCCTGTCGAACCGCTTCCTTCAACTGTGCCGTGGTGTATGGCTTCTGTAAAATTCCGGCCAACCGGTGGCTCGCAAACCGTGCCGTCGCTTCCACTTCGCTATAGCCCGTTGACAAAATAATCGGCATATCGGGGTCTATCTGCCGCAACAATGGCAACGCGGATTCCCCATCCAGCACCGGCATGCTCAAATCCAGCAGAATGGCGCGAATCTCCCGGTGCCGCTGGCGAAAAAGTTGCACGCCTTCCGCACCGTCGCGGGCCGCCAGAACTTCGAATCCCGCATGTTTCAACATGTTCTGCGCCACACTGCGCACCACCTCTTCGTCATCGATCACCAGAATGGTGCCACTTCCCACCGCTCCTACCGTGGGCGCCTGCACAACTGGCTTTTCAGGCTGCCCGTTAGCGGCCGGCAGGTACACGCTGACCGTCGTCCCGTGACCGGGCTGGCTGTCGATCTTGACGGCCCCTTTGTGACCGCGCAGAATCCCCAGCACGGCCGAAAGCCCCAGCCCGCGGCCCGTAAATTTGGTGGTAAAAAACGGGTCGAACATCTTCTGTTGCGTGCTTTCATCCATGCCTGTGCCATCGTCTTCCACGACAAGGCAGACATATCGGCCCGGCGGCGCTTCAAAGGCATTCCGCAGGCCGGCAAGTTGCCCCTTCGTCAAAGTACACTCCGATGTGCGCACCGTGACCTGGCCTTGCCGCGCCGCGGGGACAGCCTCAGCGGCGTTCACAATCAGGTTCATGATCACCTGGTGCATCTGTGTAACATCCGCCTCAATGGCTGGAAGCGATTCCTGTAACTCTAATTTCAGCCGCACATGCCGGGGTATGGAGGCCTTGATGAGCGTGCTCACTTCGCGAATTAAAGACGACAAATCAACCCGGCGGACCACAAACTTCCCGCGTCCTGAGTAAGCCAGCATTTGCGCAGTGAGTGTGGCGGCGCGCTCACTGCCCTTGACCACACTTTCAAGCAAGGGGTAAATGGGGTGGTCTTCGCCCACATCATCCATTGCCAGGCTGGAATTCCCCAGAATCCCCGTCAATAGATTGTTGAAATCGTGCGCAATGCCCCCGGCGAGCACTCCCACGCTCTCCAGTCGCGCCGTTTCACGGAACCGGTCTTCCATTGTTTTGCGCTCCGTAATCTCAGAAATCAGGCCTGACAACCGCGGCTGCGTTTCCGTATCCGGGTTAAATGTCCCGCGCACCCAAAGCCACGCATCTTCACGCCCCTCGCGCGACACCCGAATCTCCGTTTCCACCTCTTTACCGTGGCGCAGCGCGTCGTCAAAAAGATGCTCCAGCCGGCCCGCCTCCGCGGGATTCAAGATGCGGCGCAATGTCTGTGAATTCCAGGCTTCCACCAGACCGGCGCCCCCTTTTTCCCAAGCACCCACATGCCGCTCGTAAATGGCGGGACCGTATTCCCAACTGTTCATACGTCCGGCTTGCAGGGCAAAACGAAAGCGCTGTTCGGCCTCACGAAGTTTCTCTTCCGCTTCCTTGCGATCGGTAATATCGCGGGTTGAACCGGTTACCGCCTCCACCATTTCGCCGGCCAGTATCGGAACGAAAATGTATTCGTAGTATCGCGCCGCGCCGGAAGGATCGGTAAACGGGGTTTCGGCGCGCAATGGCATGCGCGTTCGAATGACGGTATCGATCTGCTCATGCAACGTTCGAGCCAGCTCAGGCGGATAGTCAAGCTCATAGAAATTGCGGCCCACTACCTCCGCAAAAGACCTCTGCAGCAACATCAACAATGCACGGTTCGCATACGTAAAACGCCCCAGCAGATCGAACGAGTACGTAAGATCGGGAGAGTTCGAACGCGCCGTATCGAACTCGCGCCAAAGGCGGTCCCGCTCTTCAATGGC
>JAYTGM010000012.1:0-2939 GCA_043733425.1 Terriglobia bacterium | reverse complement strand
GTTACGTATTCGGCGGTGACGCCTCAAAATATAACGACGCTGTTAAAGCCAAGGTGCTTGTGGTGGATCAGGACAAAGGTCCGGCAGGCTCTGCAATCGTGCGGGGAATGGAAGCGGAAAATGCACTCGAGGTCCGGCGGGTAAGTCTTGAAGAGGCGCAGGACCTGGTGCGCAAAGGCAAAGCATCTGTCGCGGTGGTGATTCCAGCGGAGTTCGGGCAACGCGCGGCAGCTACTGGTAAGGATCGGCCAAAGTTGACCTTCTATGTTGACCCCTCTCGAGTGATTGAATCGAAGATGGTCCAAGGCATGTTGACCGGGCAGTTCTTGCGTTCCTTAGGGCGCGGGGGACCCATGCCCTTTGACACATTGGAAGTACCGCTAACCGCGCGGGGAGGCTTAGTTTACAACGCTTATGCCCATTCCTATGGCGGCATGGCGATTCAGTTCATCCTGTTCCTGGGAATCGATGTCGGGATAGGCCTGCTGTTGGACCGTCAGCGTGGATTGTGGAAGCGTTTTGCGTCGTCACCCATCTCAAAATGGACATTGCTGGGCAGCCGCGTGGTAAGCGCCACACTGATTGTGATGATGATCCTGACGGTGGTGTTCACGTTCGCGCGAATAGTTTTCGGCGTGAAGATTGAAGGAAGCTTTTTGGGGTTTGCGGGGATCTGTGCGGCATTTGGAATGATGACTTCCTGCTATGGATTGCTGATTGCATCCATCGGCAAGACCCCACAGGGAGCGCGGGGCTTGTCCATTCTAGCCACGCTACTGATGGTGATGTTGAGCGGCGCGTGGATTCCCGCCTTCCTTTTCCCGAAGTGGCTGCAGGATGCGACCAAGGTTGTGCCGGCGCGATGGGCCATGGATGGCATGGATGGCATGACCTGGCGCGGTTTGCCCTTCACCGATGCGGTGGCTCCTATTCTGGTGCTGCTCGGGTTTGCCTGTATATTTGGCGTGATTGCCGTGGCGCGATTCCGTTGGGAAACAGAATGAGTGACGCTCTCGCACGGCTTGGCAGAGAAAGTAGTTTGACTTTTAACGCACGACCTTTACGCATCTCTCACTAAGAAATCCGCAGTTCTTTTCTGACAGTGGGGGCTACGCAAGTGCCTAAGAGTTCAATGGCGTGCAGCATTTTGGAGTGCGTGAGCAGCACGTTAGTCATCTAAAAGTTGATGCGTGAAACTCCTTCCGGCACTTCATTCACGTAGAGATTTTTTTTAACCACCGTATCCACATCGCCCATGATGTACGCGCCGGTTGGTCCTCGAGTGGCATCGAATTGTGCACGGTTCGGCGGCGGCCATCCGCGTTCTTTGCAAACGGTACCAAACAGCCTTGCATGGCCGGGATAAAAATCGTCCGCGGCTTGCTGTGTGGTGTCCCCCACGAAACCGATGGCGTGAATGTCGAGCGTCTGCACGCAAAACGGCTCGTTTCGCGGGTAGAAGATGCTGAGGACCGGCGCGTCCGAACCGTGCGTCTTACGTCGAAAGGACGCATTCTGGCGGAAGCGTTTTTACCAAGCATAAAGCGGCCCTCGACCCCCTATCGGGCGGGCTATCCCGCCACGAAGCAGAGCAGTTGGCCGTCCTTATGAAGAAGCTGGGCAAGTACGCGGAAGCCATGCCATGCTAGGGTGAAATTTCATGCCCCCGCCACGCCGTTCCGTTGAAGTGCGCCGCGTTAACGAGTGCTCAACGCTTGACGAAATATTTACCCACTGTCTGCCAGCATTTGGGGGAGCCTATCTTCGGCGCATTTATACAATTCTGGACCGTGCCATTGGCAAAGGCTGCCCTTTAACCATCTCAATCGCGGGCCCAATCACGGTCAGTGGACAGCATCAGGCGTGGCTCCTTCCGCTTCTCGAAACAGGGTGGGTGGCCTACCTTTCCACCACTGACGCTGTTTGTTATCACGATGGCCACCGTTCCTTGGGTCCGAAGAACCCAATTTTCGAAGTGCCGATCTTTGGAGATGACGCAGCCCTTCGCGAAGAAAAGACAATTCGCGTGACCGATATGGCATTCGATGAACAGGTTCTGCTGGATCAGGACCGGTTTTTGAGCGCCCTGCTTCTGCGGCCTGAGTTTCAGCGCAAGATGACGGGCACGGCATTCCGGCACCTGCTGGGCAAATACTTTGGCGAACAGGAGCAGCGCAACCAAGTGAAGCCGGGGCTTCTTTCCACATGCCACCGGTTGAGCATCCCGATTTTTGTGGGTGCTCCCTCTGACGGCAGTGTATTTCTAAACTCCATGAAATTGTGGACCATGCGCGAAATTGGCCTGATACCCGCTTATGGTTTCGATCTCGACCTGCATGCTGAAGTGTTCGAAGCCTGCGCTTATCACCGCTGGGGGTTATTCGAAAGTGAAGCGAAGTCGCTAGCTACTCTGATTTTGGGTGGCGGCGTGCCGAAGAATTTCAATCTGCAGCCGGAACCCGCGCTAGGCCAGATTCTGGGTATTCCGGATGTAAAAGGTTACGAGTTCGATGTCCAGATTGTGACGGCGCCGGTAACGGATGGGTCGCTATCTTCCTGTCCGCCCGCTGAGGCTGTGACCTGGGGAAAGGTGGATAAAGATACTTACCAGCAATCCACGGAAAGCATGCAGGCGGATTACTCCATGGTGATGCCTTTTCTGGTTAAGGCCTTGCTCGATAAGCATCCAGCCCGAAAGGGCTACCGATTGTTTGAACAGCGGGAACGTCTAACCGCTAGCCTGAAAGACGAAGTGCGGAAAAATAAAGATTGGTTGAACGAAAGCATTACGTGGCCGTAAATAAAAAGGACGATCATTCATGAAGCGAATACTTCTTACTTTACTCTCGGCGGCTGCCTTGCTTCCCGCCGCCGAAGCACCGAAAACAGTTTTCCCCTACGCCTACAAGCAGGAAGACTTGCCGAATGGACTCCGCCTG
>JAYTGM010000011.1:0-8100 GCA_043733425.1 Terriglobia bacterium | reverse complement strand
GGCCGCATCTTCGCCATGACCAGCGAGGGCGGAACGCGCGCCATCCCGCAGTACGGGCCCGTTAGTGCCGCAAAAGCTGTACTGGAGGCTCACATCCGGCAGTTGGCCGTGGAGCTGGCACCCCTTGGCATAACCGCCAACGCCTTGCTTGCGGGGACGACCGACACGCCAGCCCTCCGCAAAATTCCCGGTCACGAACGGCTGCTGGAATACGCGCTAGCCCGCAATCCGCACAAGCGGCTCACCACGCCCGAAGACATTGCGCGCGCGGTCGTGTCACTGGCCTCCCCAAATACCGCATGGATCACCGGTAACACCATTCGCGTGGATGGCGGGGAAGGAATTGCAGGTTAGGAGTGCCAACATGACGCTACCCGGAATACACCAACTGGAATCCACGCCTGAAATATTACGCCTTCTCCTGCAAGGCGTAACGGACCAACAAACGGAATGGAAGCCCGCGCCCGATCGCTGGTCGCTTTCGGAGATTCTAGCCCATCTCTCTCACGTGGAAGGCCACTACTTTCGCGCCGCCGCCGAAGCGCTCGCCAAGCAAAAAGATCCCGAAATCTTACCCTACGATCAAAATGTTTTCGCCGCTCAGGGCCAGTACTCCGGGCGCGAACCGGAAGATTCCTTCGATCACTTCGAGGAACAGCGCGAAGACAATATCGCTTTTCTAAATGGGCTCCCCCTCCCGGCTGCGGATCGCACAGGAAGGCATCCCGAACTTGGCACCATCACGCTCGGCCACGTTCTCAACGAATGGGCATTTCATGACCTCGGTCATATCCGCCAGATTGCGGAACTGGTGCGCGCCATCCGCTATCAACACGAGATGGGTCCCTTCCAGACACAGTACAAGATCAACCCCTAACCGTTCGCTTCCTTACATCGGCATCTCAAAAGCAACCTTTTATATATGGAAAACAATATTCAAAAGCTGGGCGAACTGATCAAGGAAGTAAAAATTGCAATGATGACCACTGTGGATCAGGACGGAACACTCCGCAGCCGTCCAATGGCTACCCAGAAGACCGAATTCGACGGTACACTTTGGTTTTTTACAAATGCTTCTTCGCCGAAGGTGGAAGAACTTGAGCAGTCTCATCACGTGAACCTGAGCTATGCCGCGGCCGATAGCAACACTTATGTTTCCGTCACCGGCACTGCCGCGCTGGTGCGTGACCAGGCCAAGAACAAAGAACTCTGGAATCCGATTCTGAGAGCATGGTTCCCGAAAGGCCTGGAAGACCCTGATCTGGCCCTGCTGCATGTCATGGTGGAAAAAGCTGAGTTCTGGGATTCGCCTTCCAGCACCATGGTGCAGATCGCGGGGTTTGTAAAGGCAATTGCCACCGGCAAAGCATACCAGCCCTCCCCTGGCGAACACGAAAAGATTACCCTCTAGCGTCTGGTTACAATCACCGATCTCCAACTGGAGTTCCCCGCGGCGTCATAAGCGCGGAAGACCAGCGTGTTGGTTCCGATAAGCAGGGGAATCTTCGGAATACTCCAGTTCCTGGTTCCCATCGCAGTTCCGCTTCCCACAGGGCCATTCTGCCAGATCACTCGCGTCACTTCCACGTTGTCGGACGCGGTCCCGGAAGCCGAAATGGCTGAAAGTGCTGTCTGGATACTGGTGCTCATTGGAACCGCAACATGCAACGAGGGCGGAGTCTGGTCCTGACTACCGGATGTGGGCCTTGTTACCGTTACCGATTTCGCCGCTGCGTGGTGTTGGGCATCAATCGCGGTCAGGGTAATGGTCGTATTCCCGGGTGGTGACGGAACCGCTGCCGCGGACCAGATTGTTCCCGTCAAAACCGCCCGGCCGGATGCACCATGGTCTGTCTGCCAGGAAACGTTGACAGCACCCGCTCCATTTGCCACTGAAACTGTTACATTCACCGCGCTTGTATTCACAGGAAGCGGCCCAGTCTGCGGCGATTGTATCGACAGTGTTAACACCGAAGCTGCAGGAGCGCTGCTGGCGGGCATGTTCGGTGCACCGTAAATCGCTTGAATCCCAGCGATATCGTCGATACCGATTTGAGCTGGATAGCGGTAATACGGATACATGATGGCACCGGGCTTATCGGAGTGGCCCAATCCGAGTGCATGCCCCAGCTCGTGAAGAGCCACGGTATACACGTCAATATTCGTGCCCGCATGCCAGCCTTCCTCTGAATCGAGGTGCAGATCTCCGGCAATCGGCTCAGGATTGTTTGGATAAAACGTGTGTGCCAGAATCCCATTCGGCCCGTCGAAAGGAAAGCCGTCGCCATGGTCCCGCGCGGCAAACTTCAGGGCGATCGTGCGCGCTGCGTTTGGGTTCGTAGTGGCCGCAAACCGAACGGGAGCCACCTTGCTCCACTCTGCCATGGCGCGCAAAATCTCGGCTTCCACGGTTGCGTTGGGTACCTTACCCGTCAGCTCTCCAAAAACATAACCCAGGTTTACCCTTCCGGCTGCATCCGCGTTCCACCCGTGTCCCATTTTTACGTATTGGGCAACGGTCATTCCAGAGGAAAGCGCGCCTACGCAATGATGGAAGCGTTCGCCGTCAGCCATCTCTGCCGGAGCCGGGAAAACGTAAGCCACTTCATCCCACTCCTTTATGTTTTCCGCATCGAGCAAAGTCCCCGAAATAAGCAAATTACCAGCAGCAAGATCGGGATGCTCCAGGACGGTCACTCCCTCGAAGCCAAGTAACTCGCGCTCCACCTCAGGCTCCACATCGGCATGAAACTCCACAATGAACAGCGAATCGTTCCCATGCGTCCCCACCAGCGGACTCACTTTATCGCCCCCGCTCATTTCTTCCGCAAATACCACGTCCAGCCCCTCAGGCGAAAAGCCATCCGGCACCGCGACAATTACGGCGTTGTCCGGTACCGTCCCCGTAATCTCCGCTCCGCGCAGCTTCAACTCTGCGCGAATGTCATCGTTAAGCGGTATCCTGAACTGCAACATCAGGTGATTTAGTCCGTCCCTCCAGTGCTTGCGAACCGGCGCCCGAAGGCTGGTCCGAAGCTCTCCCCCTTCAAATGTACGGGTCTTCAGGTGTACCGTTTGCGCCGCCAGAATTTGGGCGGTCAACGCAAAAACGACAAAAATTTGCCACTGCATACCTGTCTATCGGGGATGCTGAGAAATTCTTTACAGTCCGCGCACCCAATTGTTTAATGAAAAACACCTTTCGCCTGTCTTGCCTCATTTCCTTAGGGCTTTCACTCCAAGCGGCTTCAGGTATTTACCGGATCGACACTGTAGCTGGGGGAAATAACGTCGGCGATGGAGGTGCCGCCTCCCGTGCCGCCTTGCGCGATTGTCAGAGCGTCACAGTCGATCGGTCAGGCAATATCTACATCGCCGACCCAGGCGATCACCGGGTGCGCAAAATCAATGCCGCCGGTACCATTACCACCGTCGCCGGCACCGGCACCGCCGGTTTGAGCGGCGATGACGGTCCCGCCGACCGCGCTCAACTCAATCTTCCTTACGGTGTGAGCGTCGATTCCTCCGGCAACGTCTATATTGCAGACCTCGGCAACAATCGTATTCGGCGCGTCTCGCCCGCGGGCGTAATCGTGTCGCTCCCAGGCGTGTTCAAGGCACCCCGCAATGTGCTCGCCGATGGCCAGGGCAACTTATATGTATCCGAATTCGATGCAAACCGGGTACGCCGGATCAACGCGGATGGCACCGTGACCGCCATCGCCGGCAACGGTACCCGCGGACGCTCAGGCGATTTCGGGCCCGCCCTTCAGGCAACTCTCAACAGCCCCGCCGGTCTGGCTCTTGATCCCGCGGGCTCTCTCTACATCGCCGATAGCGGAAATTCCATGATTCGTAAAGTATCCGCTGGCCTGATCACCACGGTTTTAGGCAACGGCGTGCCGGGCAGTCAGGTGCCCGCGCAACTGAACCTGCCCACCGGCGTTGCACTCGATGCCTTCGGGAACCTCTACGTCGCGGATTCCGGGAACGGCCGGATTCGCAAGCTGTCCGCCTCGGGAACCGTTTCCACCATAGCCATGCCCGCCCGCGATGTCGCTATCGATTCGAACGGCGGCCTACTGGTGGCAAACGCGGACCACATGAACAAACTTCTCGCAAGTGGTGCCACCGCCATCGTCGCCGGAGACGGAAGCTATCTATTCCGCGGCGATGGCGGCCCGGCAACGGACGCTCGCCTCAATCAGCCCGGCGCGATAGCCTTGAACCCCGCGGGGCTGCTCACCATCGCCGATACAGGAAACAGCCGCGTGCGCACAGTCTCAACCGCGGGCGTGATTTCAACGAACCCCGGTACCGGTTCGCTCCATGCGCCCACTTCCCTCGCCTTCGATTCGCAAAACAACCTATTGATTGCCGATCCGCCCTCCGCTCTGGTCTGGAAACTGAATTCCGCGTTGCTCATGCAGGCCGCGGGCAACGGTTTCCAGAGTTTTACCGGCGAAGGCTTCGCCGCTGTAAATTCTTCACTTTCCTTGCCTTCCGGCGTAATCGCCATTCCGGGCGGAGGCTTCTTCATAGCCGATACCGCAAACCACCGCGTCCGGCGCGTGAACAGCGGAGGCACCATGCTGACTGTCGCGGGCAACGAACGCGGCGGCTGGAGCGGAGACGGCGTCGCACTCGGATCCTCTCTGAATAGCCCGACGGCGCTAACACTTGACGCAGCAGGCTCACTTTACATTGCCGATACCGGGAACGATCGCGTTCGCAAGCTCACCTTTGACGGCATGCTGGTCACCGTGGCGGGCGGCCCGGGCGGAAGTCTCACGCTGAATAAGCCCGGCGGCCTGGCGTTTGATCTGAGCGGCAACCTATGGATCGCTGATACAGGTAACCATCGCATCCTCACTCTGTCAAAGGACGGACTCCTCACCTTAGCCGCTGGCACCGGTGCCGCGGGCTTTTCAGGCGATGGCGCGGATGCGCAATCCGCGAAGCTTCAATCCCCCCAAGGGTTGGCCGCTGATTCCCTGGGCAATATCTACGTAGCGGATACCGGAAACAGTCGCATTCGCATACTTCTCGCGCCCCCACCCGCGATTACGGAGACAACCGCCACGGGCTATTCTGTCGTCGGTGCCGCTTCCCTCCAAACCGGCCCGGCGGCCCCCTGCTCCCTGATCACCGTATTCGGCCCGAACGCCAGCTCGCTTCCGCTTTCGCTTGATGGCAAACTTGCCACCACCATCGGATCTGTTCTCAATCAAGCCACGGTGCAAGTGCCCTGCTCTGCCACTGTTCCTTCTGTTCGGCTCGAACTAGGAACCGTTTGGACCTATCAATTACCGGTCGCAATAGCCGCACCGGCGCTCTTTGCGGAAAACGCGGGCTCCGGTTTGGCGCTAGCCCTGAACGCCGACAATACGCCCAATAGCGAAACCAACCCGGCCGCGCGCGGGTCCGTCATCAGTCTGTACGCCACTGGCATGGGTCGCAACGACAATCCAGCCGGTGTCGTCATCGGCCGCACTCCCGCGGAACTCTTGTTCGCCGGGGATGCCCCCGGCCTCCCCGGTGTCACACAGATCAACGTCCGGCTGCCCGCTGAATTGTCAGGAATCCAGCCCGTTCTCTTGCTTTCCGCCAGCATCGCTTCGCAAACCGCCGTGACCATCGCAATTTCAGTAAACTAAAAATCAGTTTTGCTTCCCATCGCACTCACCATCGCCGGGTCCGATCCGTCCGGCGGCGCAGGTCTTCAGGCCGATCTCAAAACTTTTCACCAGTTCGGTGTTTACGGCCAAGCCGTAGTCACGCTCATCACCGTTCAAAACACCCTTGGTGTCACAAAGGTTGAGTTGCTTGACCCGGCGCTGGTGGTGGAGCAAATCGCGGCCGTTCTCTCTGACATTCGCCCTCATGCCATCAAAACCGGTGCCCTGGGAAGCAGCGAATTGGTGCAAGCTCTGGCCCGGAATGCGCCTCTGTGGAAAGTGCCGCTGGTGATCGACCCGGTCCTGTTCAGCAAGAATGGCACCAGGCTTTCAAGCGCTGATCCGCGTCCGCTGTTTCCGTTTGCCGCTCTCTTAACTCCAAACCTGGCTGAGGCTGCCGCGCTGACCGAATCACCGGTCACAACAATTGAACAGATGCGCGCCGCCGCCAAGGCGCTTGCCAGTCAAGGTGCAAAATCGGTGTTGGTAAAGGGCGGCCATCTTGAGGGGGACCTCTCAGTTGACGTGCTATGGCATGAAGGTGTCTTTACCGAATACCCTGCCCCGCGCGTCCCAACGCCGCACACACATGGCACCGGCTGTACTTTTTCCGCGGCCATCACCGCCCTGTTGGCTTGCGGCATGAATCTGCCCGCCGCAGTTGAGCGCGCGAAAGCTTACATCACCCATGCGATTGAAACTAACCCCGGTCTCGGTTCAGGACACGGCCCCGTGAACCATTGGGCTTGAACCTCTATAATTCAATATTGACCAAAGTTCAAAAGCACTTCCCACTGGAATACAACGCCAGCGATTCTCCCGCCATGCTGGCAGGCATCAATCGCGCGCAAGCCATTTACGGTATTGAGCGGATCTCTCTCGCACCGTCGCTCGATGCGGTCACGGTAGAGTTCGATGCTTCGCGCCTGCGCGTCGCCGATATTGAAGCTACCCTGCGCGGTTGCGGACTTCCCGTTACTCAGCCCGCACCACCTGAACCTGTGGTGACAGTTACCCCGGAACCTGCTCCGCCCGCTGCTCCCACCCGGCCTTGAATAACGGCAGGTAGTGCTCTGGCCGGTAAGGGTGCTTCAAAATCTCTTCAATATTCAAATCGATTCCCAAGCCCGGCTTATCGTTGATTTCGATATAACCGTCTTTCACCTCAACACTGCCCGTCACGATTTCTTTCTCCCACGGTTCGTTGAAATCATCGAAGATTTCATGAATCAAAAAGTTCGGTAGCGACGCGTTCAATTGCACACAGGCAGCGGAACAGACCGGGCCCTGCGCACTGTGCGGCGCGATCATTCCATAGTGGGCATCCACCATATCCGCAATCTTGCGTGTGGCAAAAAGGCCACCTAGATTCAGCGGCTCCGGCTGTAGAATATTCACCACATCGTGCTTCAGCAACTCGGCGAATTGCTGCTTCGAAAAAAGACTTTCACCGGTTGCGATCGGTACCGGGCTCCGCCGCGCCACCTCCACCATGGCGTTGATATTCGTATGCGGCACCGGCTCTTCGAACCATGCCGGCTTCAACGGTGCCATGGCCTCGGCAAACTGAATGGCAGTCGCCGGGTTGAACCGGCAGTGCCCCTCAATCAGGATGTCCACTTCATTGCCCACCGCCTCACGTACGGCAGTCACGATATCGAGCGATAACTCGAAATCGGCTCGCGTTAGTTTACGCCAGGCGCTTCCGAAAGGGTCGAACTTCAAAGCGGTATACCCACGCGCAGCCACACCCTTCGCTTTCTCAGAGAAACTTTCAGGCGTGCGCGGACCGCGATACCAGCCATTCGCATAGGCCCGCAGCTTCTCATGACAGCGCCCGCCCCACAGGTTGTAAACCGGCTGATTGCAGGCCTTGCCGATAATGTCCCACAGCGCAATCTCAATCGCCGCAACCGCGCACATGTGAATCTGGCCGCCATCACCGTACACATCGCGGATCAGGCGCTGCGATATCGTCTCCACCTGAAACGGATCGAGCCCCATGATCAGCGGCTTCAGTTCGTGAATGGCGGTTTCAATGGTGCGGGCGAAGAAATTCATGGTGCCCTCGCCCACTCCGTGCAGCCCTTCGTCGGTTCTCACAACCGTGAAGAGCCAGTTCTTCCAGGGGTTCCCGGCTATGTAAGTCTCAATCGCAACAATCCGCATTCCTGACAGAAGACTGCTGTTAGTAATTCAGCTTGAGCGCAAGCTGAATCTCACGCGCATCGATGCGGGTTCCGCCAATAGTGCCGAAGCCATTGCCGACGGTCGTATTCGGCTGCCCAAAGATCGGGTGATTCAGCAGATTGAAGAACTCCGCGCGGAACTGAAGACCGCGTGTTTCGGTGATCTTGAAGTTCTTGATCGCGCTGAAATCCACATTTACCAGCGGCGGCCCGTTCACGCTATTCCGCCCCGT
>JAYTGM010000010.1:0-2954 GCA_043733425.1 Terriglobia bacterium | reverse complement strand
GCAGAATCGCAATAGTCTCACCGCCAAAGCTATGAATCACATTCGCCGAGTTGATCCCCCGTCCGCCGGGCGTATCTTTGCTGGACAAAATATAAGCGCGATCTTCAAATGCAAGCCGGTCCACATTGATCGTGCGGTCGATCGCCGGGTTCACCGTCAACGTGACAATCACAAGGTCTTATGTTGGCACATCCTGCTAACCTGTGACATGCGTCCGCACCCCGAACCGAAGGCCTATTTGGCACTCGTCTGCGTGTGTATTTGCTGGGGCACAACATACCTGGGAATTCGCATGGCGCTTGAATCGTTCCCGCCCGCCATCCTCGTCGTCTCGCGCTTCATTCTTTCCGGAGCCGTCCTTACCCTCATCGCCATCGCCCGCCGCGACACGCTGCCAAAAGGCAAAGAACTCTTCCGCCTTTCGCTCATGGGCTTCATCATTTTGGGCATCGGCAACGGCAGCCTCTCCTGGTCGGAACTGCTCATCCCCAGCGGCCTCGCCAGCTTATTCGTCACCCTCTCGCCATTCTGGATGGTGGGCCTTGAAGCACTCATGCCCGGCGGCACCAAACTCCACTTGCCTTCCATCGTCGGTATGGTCATCGGTTTCGCGGGCACTGCTCTTCTGGTCATTCCAGATCCAAAAGCAGCCACCAGCGCCAGCCACCTGCTAGCCGGATTTCTCATCTGCCAGCTAGGCGTCTTCGCCTGGTGCCTTGGCTCCATTTTGCAGAAGCACATGCACATCAAGACGCACCCCGTGGTCACCGGCGGCCTGCAGCAACTGGCAGCCGGAATCGGCTTCGTTCCCATTGCCATCGCGCTCCCTCAGCACCACGTTATCTGGAGCGCGCGCGGAACAGGCGCGGTTATTTACCTCGCCATCTTTGGCTCCATCGTGGGTTACAGCGCGTATATCTACGCCTTAGGCAAGCTCCCGGTATCAATCTTCTCCATCTACCCGTATGTGAACGCTGTAGTGGCAGTGCTGCTAGGCTGGCTCATCTACAGTGAGCCCTTAGGCTGGCGCGAATTCATCGCCATGGCCACCATCTTCGTCGGCGTCGGCATAGTCAAATGGCAATCCAGATAAAGTCGCGTTTGGGCTCCCGCTCAGACACCCATCAACTCCGTTAGAGCCCGCGCCCGGTCCCGGCTAACATCCAATTCCTCTCCACTCCCCAGCTTCACCTTCCAGGTGCCGCTAAACCAGGGCACCAGCTCCCGCACATGCTCCAGATTCACTAGCGACCCTCTGCTAATCCGCTGAAACCCCGCGCCCCCCAGCAGCTGCTCCATTTCCGTCACGGTCTTTTCCACCAGAAACTTTTCTTTCACGGTATGCGCAAACACCAGCTTGTCCTCAATCGTGATGTGCAGAACCTCAGTAAGCGCCAGCAGAATAAATCGCTTCCCCCGTCGAGTGGCAAGCTTCGTCGGCGGCACTCCGCGTTCCTTCTCCATGATCCCCAGCACATCGCGCATGGCATCGCGATATTCCGAACCACCCGAATGCAGCACCGCATGAACACGGTCCAGAGTCTGTCGCACACGCGCGGCCTGCACGGGCTTCAACAAATAATCCAGCGCCTTGGCCTCAAACGCCTTCACCGCGAATTCATCGTAAGCCGTCGCAAACACCACCAGCGGCGTACCGGTCATCTGCCGCACCACCTCGAAACCGTTCATTGCGGGCATCTCGATATCCAGAAACACAACATCCGGTTTCAGGTCCGCAATCATCTCGAGCGCTTCCGGCCCGTTCGCCGCGCTTCCCACAATTTCAATGTTCGGCTCCGCCTCCAGCAAGCGGCCCAGGTGCGCACGCGCCGGAGCTTCATCATCCACCAGCAACACTCGCGTCATTTTGCACTCTCGAAAGGAATCACCAGGCTCACCCGCACCTGTCCCGGCTCCTCGGTACCCACTTGCACGGCCGCCAACCCGCCCGCATACAAGGCCAGCCGGTCACGCACGTTTGCCAGAGCATGCCCTTCGCGAAAAAACTCCGCGCCCGCCGCATCCTCAGCCGGATTCAACACATCCACACTGCACTGTTTACCGTTGCGATGAACGGAAATCTGCACCTCGCCGCCCTCCAGTCGCTTCGCGATTCCATGGCGGATCGCATTCTCCACCAGCGGCTGCAAACTCAAGCCCGGTAAATGGATATCGCTGAAATCTCCCACCGGCATCGCAATGCGCAGCCGCTCGGAAAAGCGTGCCCGCTCCAGTTCCAGATAGTTGTCCACAAAAGCCAGTTCCTGCGCCAGCGTCACTTCATGCGCGCGCGAACACGCCAGCGTATACCGGAACATCTCCGCCAGGCGGCCCACAATTTCCTGCGCCGCCTCCGGCTTTACAGGAATCAACGCGGAAAGCGTATTCAAGGTGTTAAAGAAAAAATGCGGATTGATCTGCGCCTGCAGCGCAAACGATTGCGCCTTTGCCGCTGTCTCACTAAGCGCCCTTTCCCGCATCTCCCGCTCATGCAAACTCGCTTCGGCATTCCGAATCTGCCGCTGCATGGTCTTGAACGTCCCGATCAGCAACGCAAGCGAAGCTCCGATTGCCGCTTCAACTCCCAGCATCTGCATGAAGTGGTCCCGGCCCCACCAATGAAATTCAGGCACCAGGCTCAACACTCCAACAGCAATGCAGAACGCCATCATTGCGCCTAACGCCCCCACAAATGCTGTAATCACAAGTCGCGCCCGCGCCGGATAGCCCTTCAACAATGGCCTGATATAGCCCCAGGGTAGGCCGCAACACACAAAGAAACAGAGCGTAAACACCGCGCTGCCAAACGAGGAATACAGCAATATCTTCGGCCACTCATCGAACGCGTGTGTTAGCGGACGCGTAAACAAGAGAATAAAAACTGTCGAGAGCACCGGCCCCACCAAAGTACCCGCGAACGCCGCCCGCAAAAGCACCATCGGATACTCGCGCAG
>JAYTGM010000009.1:0-19886 GCA_043733425.1 Terriglobia bacterium | reverse complement strand
CGACACCCGCGTACGAATCTTCAAACACGACGCATTCGGAAGGATCGATGGCGAGCAACTTCGCCGCAAGCAGGTAAATTTCCGGGTGAGGCTTGGCGTGCTGGACTTGGTGGCCATCAATCAGAAAACGAAAAAAATGGCGGAGTCCGGTCGCATCCAATACAAGTTCCGCGTTAGCCCCTTCGGCATTCGTGGCAAGCGCGATGGGCAAATGCCGATGCGCTTCCAGGAATTCGCGAATGCCGGGAACCAGAGCCTCTTTAACGCCAGGCGCGATCATTTCCCGGTAGAGTGCCTCTTTCGCGGCACCATGCGCGAATATCTCATCGCTGGTCAAATGCGGCCCGAAGAAATCACGGACAATCTCATCGTTGCGCTTGCCATACATGCGGCCCAGCATGGTTTCCGTGGTTGCAATTCCGTGCCGCGCGTTAAATTCGATCCAGGCATTCCGATGCACGCCGTTTGAATCTACTACCACGCCATCCATATCGAAGATCAGTGCCTTCGGGGTATTCCGGAGCACAATTCTCTCAGCCAACTTAGAATTATCGCGTAAACCGTCCCCGTGCCGGATGCTACACTGTCCGCAAAGTACCCGGCCATGAAGTTATCCCCTTGGAAGATCAGCTACGGAGTGGTATTAGCAATCGGCGTGGTGTTCGGCTTCGCCGAAATGCGCGGCCCGAACGGCTTGGGGCGTCTTATGGAAAAGCGGGAGGACATCCGCAAGCTGGAGCAGCAGAATGAAATGCTGCACAAAGAAATCGAAGCCAAGAAAAACAGAATTGGGCGCCTGGCTGACAGTCCGGAAGAGCAGGAGCTTGAGATCCGCAAGCGCCTCAAGCTCGTAAAAGAGCACGAAAAGACTTATATTCTGGGCGATCAGCAGTCCGCCCCGAAATAAGCGGCTTTTAAGTCTTCGGGTACCAATCGAGCTTGCGCACTTCGATGCCGGTCCCTTCCAGGCCTTTCTCAAAAACCGCCAGATCGCTCCCGCGGTAATGGTACGGAATGACGATCGCGGGATGGAACGCCTTTACGGCGGCGGCAGCTTCATCCGGCGGCATGGTGTATGGCAGATTCATACAAACAAGCGCCACATCGATATTCTTCAGGGAGCGCATTTCGGGAACCCCTTCGGTATCGCCTGAAATGTAAAAGCGTTTGCCTCCGTAGGTGATCACGTAGCCATTGCCGCGGCCTTTATCGTGGTAAAGCTTACCCTCGGAAGGGCCACGCTTCTGGTTGTACATCGGCACAGCATTTATGGTGAATCCGTTCCAGGTTTTGGATTCTCCATTCGCAATCATGCTGGCGGAGGTAACAGTTTTCGCAACCGCTTCCGGTGCCCAAACCACCGTGCTTGTTTTGCTTACCGCGCTTATGGAGCCAGCGTCCATATGATCGCCATGGATGTCGGTGAGCAGGATCAGGTCAGCCTTCGGCAGTCCATCGAACTTAGCGGGTTTCGCGGGATCCACGTAAATCACCTTGCCACCGGCTTCCATCATGAAACTGGCGTGGAGGATAGGACTCAGTTTGACAGGCCCGGCGGACGTGGAAAAGGTCTGGACCTGCGCGTTCAATAGGGCGGAACTCCAAAGAGCAGCAAGGGCAAGAAGCTTCATGCCCATGATTCTAGCGTGATATAAAAGAGGAGTTCCGTGCCTAAGCGTTAGCCACCCTAGCTCAGTTGGTAGAGCGACTGATTCGTAATCAGTAGGTCGCCAGTTCGATTCTGGCGGGTGGCTCCATTTAAGTACTTCCCTCTTCATCTCTTCAACAAAGTTGTTCCGCAGCAGATCAAAGTGCGGTCTCACCTTTCGTAAGCCGCTCCGACAAACAAATTGTCGGGCAGCAGGAAGGACATTCTAATGAGATCACCATCGAGCAACGCCGCTTTTATTCCAGCTATCGCAAGCAAATTGCTTTTGCTAACAACTCTGGCACTGCCCCTGGCAATGCACGCCCAAACCGCAGCCATTGTTGGCTACCCCGCCAACTTCGACGCCTATAACAACACCGGACAGCCCACTTACGGGTTCGAAATTGATGCCGATGGCATTACGACGGCAGACGTTACGCGCATCTTCGGTGGCGCTCCGCCCTGCTACATCCGCTATTGCAAAGGCACGGCGATCGATTACCCGGGCGGCGTGAAGTTCATCTGGTCAAGCCCGTATGACCCCAGCACGCAGCAGTTCACCCAAAGCACTCCACTGCCGAATGGAACCGTAGCGGGTGGCGAGAGTTGCTGGACGCTTGGCCTGGGCCCGCGTTACCCGGCGGCAGGCTGTGAGCACTTCGGCATCAGCACCCTTCGTAATCCAACCAGGATTGTGTATTACTGGTTGGTCGCGGATCCGCAAAATCCCGGGCAGCTCACGCAATATACAGGCAGTCCCTTTCCCGGTGCGCTCCCTATGCCTGTTTCCATTCCGCAGCCCGTAATTAATCTGATTCCGGCGGCACAAGTGGGTGCGGCTCCCGCTGTCGCTTTCGATATCCAGGTTCCCAAACCGCCCGTAGCTCAATTCGGCGACGCCCAATGGGTGAAGGTTTATAAGCTTGAGGTGAACCGTGACGTGGACTTGGACGAACTCATGGGAGGGAACGCAGTGGTTCCAGAGGCTGCGGCGCAATTGGAAACCAACTGGAAGCTGCTGCAATACGATCCCAACAGCAACCGCAAAGGGCAGCTGCACCACGCCCAACAGCTGGGAGCCGGCTCTCATGCCGTTGTCCGCCGCTATGAGCATTACAAGTATGCCGGTACTTATGACCCGAATACGCACGAAGCGCTTTGCGTGCTGGCAGGTTGCACCGCCTCCTCCGATGGTGAGGTAGGGATTATTATCGGAGCTCAAAATGCGGCGGCCAATATTGAGGTTCCTTCGCTGACCGTCGCGATAGTGGGGTCGGGCATTGTAAACGGCGGACCAATCAGCTGCGGCAGTAAGTGTTCGGCAACGATGGGTGCCGGCACGGTGGTCGCTCTGACAGCCAGCGCCCCAAGCAACGGTGAGTTCATCGGCTGGTCGGGAGATTGTACTGGCCCGCAAGCCTCCTGTACAGTCACCGTGAACGGCGTAATGAACACCACTGCCACGTTCAAGACCCTGTACAAGCTTTCCGTGGGTCACAATTCCCATGGCACCGTCACTGGTTCTCCTAACGGGGAGTTCAATTCCTCCATTAATTGTGGAAACAGTTGCAGCGCTTCTTATCTGCAAGACACGGTGGTCACGCTGACTGCCGCGCCGGCACCCGGCAGCACCTTCACTGGCTGGTCCGGAGCCTGTTCTGGACTAAGCCTCACCTGCTCATTCTCCATGACGAAGGACATGTCCTCTACAGCAAACTACAAATAAGAGACCTGGAATAGCGGTAATTCGGAGGGCCGTGCGGAAGCAGTTTTCCGCGCGCCCTCCTTTTCTTATTTTTTTGTTCTACAGCAGTCACAGTACGGTCTAAGTTTGCAGGACAGGATGATAACCAGAGGCGCCTATAATCGAGTGCATGACTGCCCGGAGCGACGAGGAGCTGGTGCATTGCTTCCTTACCGTGAAGGGTTCGCAGGAATCGGATACTGCTGTAAACGAACTGTTCAGCCGGTATACCAGCAAGGTGGCGTCCTGGTGCTATCGGGTTACGGGCAACCAGGAGACAGCGGTAGATCTGGCTCAGGAAGTTCTGCTGCGGGCCTATCGGCATATGGAATCGTTCCAGGGAAGTGCGAAATTCTCGACATGGCTTTATGTGGTGGCGCGCAATCACTGTTTGTCGTTTTTGAAGTCACGGGCGTTGGACCCGTCCGAAAAGACGGTCGAGCTTTCGCTGGAGTTACCGGACCTGAGCTTCTCAGACCCTACGAGCGGGCTGGAGAGAGCGCAATCGCTGCAGACAATGCGCACTCTGATGACGGAAAACCTGAATGCAACCGAAGTGCAGGTGATGAGTCTCCATTTCGGGGAAGAACTGCCGCTCAGCGCGGTAACCCGCGTATTGGGGTTGACGAACGCCAGCGGGGCGAAGGCTTACGTTGTGAGCGCAAAACGCAAGCTGAACCTGGCGGTACAGAGATGGAATGCAAAATCAACGCGGCAACGCGTGGGCGGAGGACGGATCGATGAGCTCTGAGAATAATTTGCGCGAACAACTTTCAGCGACGAGTGATTGCCCACCCTTAGCCACGTTGCTGGCGAATTCGTCCGCATTCGAGGGACACGTTGCGCATTGTCCGCACTGCCAGACGGAACTGGCGCTCTTCGCTCAGATGGAACAACCGGCAGACCTCACGGCAGTGAAGGCAATCAGCCGGCGTCTGGAACGCGTAAATTGGGCTGAAGCCGGCCGCACGGGAGTTCCGGAGCAGCCCCAGAGCCTATGGCACCGCTTGCTTCTGCCTCGCTTTCTTGCTCCTGCCTCTTTGGCGATTGCGTCAGCGCTGGTGCTGGTCACGGTGGTCCAGGTGAACCGGCCGCCCATCAGGGCGGATCTTCAAACGGCCGAACGGGAGGTTGGGTCTCAGAAGCTTCGGTCGCAACAGCTTCTGGCGATTGCACCCATGGGCATGGTGCCGGCGGCGCCAACTGAACTTCGTTGGGAAACCGTATCCGGAGCCTTGCAGTACGAGGTGAGTTTGATGGAAGTTGACCACGCAACTTTATGGAAGGATCGTGTTTCTCAGCCGAGCGTCGCGGTTCCAGCGAGCGTCGCTGCCAAGATGCTGCCGGGTAAGAAATTACTTTGGGAAGTGAAAGCGTTTGATGCGGCGGGCAAGCAGATAGCCAGTTCCGGCACCCTGGAATTCACAACTTCTTTACATTAGCGGAACAAGTTTCAACAACCGGATATATATTATGGGAGCTATTAATTCTATGTTCAGACAATTTGGTCTCTTTATGCTTTTTACCTCTGCGGTTGCCGCTGCGGGAAAGCCAGTAAGCGGGACGGTGAATCCGGCTGCTCCACCAGAAATCCGTGTAATGAGCGAAGTGCAGCCCGCTGGCGGCACCGTCCAGGTGAAGCTAGTGCTGACTGAACCGCGTCCCATCTCAACCGGAACCACTTTTACTTCGCTGGATGCGGGCTCGTTCGATAGCATTTACGGCGTGGAACTGTTCAGCGCCACGGGCGATGTTTTCGGCACCGCCGTGATCCAGGGAACGGCTTTGCAAGTGAACTACGTTTCGCCGAACGCAACCTTCGGAACATCGCTCGACTACCCGATTCTTACCATCGCGGCGCACGTCCGGGACGATGCCGCGAAGGGCAACATCACGGTTCTTGGCGGCAACCTGGCCTGTACCGGATGGTATGGTGCCCAGGCTTATTCTTTTTTAATCAAGCCCGGCACCCTCACAATTGGAGGCACCGTATCGATCAATGATGTGACCCCAGGCGGTGGCATGTGGCCCGCTGGAACGGTGGTACGCGTAATGGGAAAAGGCTTTGTGAGCAACACGTCCGTCAAGGCGACGGCCAGGTTCTCCAGCGTTTCCGTGGTGAGCGCAAACGAGATCGATTTCGTGCTTGCTGAAGCGACTGTGCTGGATGGGGTGCGTATCGATATGAAAAACCCGGACGGATCCGCAGACAGTTATTACTCGTACTTGCGCGGCGTGAAGCAAGGCGCGAGTGCGATTCCGCTCTTGAATACCACGCTGCCGATCTTTTCCTCCTTAGCGTATTCTCAGGCGGCGATTGCACAAGCTTCGCCTGGTATTCAGAATTCCGTGGTGACTGCGCTGGCGATTCAGAATCCGGGCAGCGGGACTGCCAAGCTGCGGCTCGAAGCCTTCTCTCCCTTCGGCATTTCTGTCGCGACGATGCAAATCGCGCTTCCTTCGCGAGGGAAACTGGTTCGGGAGTTGGGAGAGTACTTTGGTATGTCGCTTCCGGCGAACTCGACGGTAAAGGCGAGTTCTGACCAGCCTGTACAGTTCCTGGGCATTATCGCTGACCAGGCCGCCGGGACCGCGTCCCCATCCGCTGTTGGACGCTAATGGCAAGCGCGGCAAGAAACAGGGCCGCCGCAAATAGGGCACCCCAACCGACGGTGCGGGGAACCGTTATACCCGCGTCGCCATTCAGCGTGTAAACACTCCAGTAGAAAGGATGCGCCAGTTCGCCACCCGACCGGTAAAACTCAAGCTTCGCTGCACGCAAGGACGCCGCAGCGGTTTGGCCTTTAGCTAAGTGGGCGTAAAGACGATCGGAGAATGCCTTGCCCGAAACGTCGCCCACCCGCCACAGTGTGGTGATGGAAGAACTGGCACCCGCTGCGAGTAAGGCACGGCTAAAACTCTGAATCCCTTCTCCTCGAAAATTTGCGCCCTGTTCGGTATCGCAGGCGGAGAGCACTGCCAGGCTTAACCCGCGCAAGTTTAGAGAATATATTTCTCTGGCAAACAGGTACTCAGCGGGAGCGCCTGATGCGGGGGGTGAGAACAAAATGCGCGAGCGGTCAGGGTCGTCCATATCGGCAATCGCGTGAGTTGCCAAATGCAGCACCGGTAGAGCGCGGCCTGAATCACTCAGAAACGTTTGTTTTCGATTTTGAGCACCGGAATTGAGCCGGGACGAACCGCCGAGAAGACTGGCAGCCGATTCTATTTCGGCGGCTGAGGACGACAGCACGCCGCGGCGATCAGAGGGATAGAGATCGCCTTCCGGCCCCGGCGAAGCTGGCAGCGGATCCGCGAAGCCTTCGAAAACCGTCTGCCAAGGTGCCGCCCAACCAGAAGTGCCGCGATGTGGCGCAAGAGCAAGAGCCGCGGTGGGAAGGTAGGAGATTTCGTAATCCTCAATCAATAAAAGGTTCCCGCCAGACCCAGGGGACCTTAGCAGGTCGAAAGGCAGTGATTGCAGTTCGCCATCGGGGATGATGATCAGACGTGCGGCATCCAAATGAGCGAACGGAAGGATAGTCGCTGAAGATTCCGCGGCAAGCTTGCGCCACCTGGTGGTTTGTTTACGGGAAACCTGACGCACGAACTCTCCCCAAACCCGCTCAGCAGTGTTGTTCTGCATAAGTCCCCAGCCGGAACGGCTAACCCACACGACTGCTAACTGGTCTTGGGAGCACCAGTAATCGAGCAGCATGGTTCCCGGGGGGAGCTTCGCCTGGAGTGAGCCGAGATCGACAGCAAGCCCGGCGCCTGGAGTAACATCCTGGAAAGAGCGTGCCTTCGCCTGTTCCAAAAGGCGGAAAACCTGTGCCACGGGTACCGGTTGCTGCTTCAGCAAAAGGCGGATTGCACCGTCATAAACGTCTCTCTTATCCGCCAGAAAACCGGCGCGCAACGCGGGTGGTCCGGCACCGGCGCGCATTTGTTCAATCCGTTCGATGGCCTGCCAATAGAAACCAAACGCAATACCCGCCTCATCGGCAGCTTCCGCCAACTGCCCCAAACCATAAAGTGCCTTCCATTCATCTTCACCGTCACCGATTTTGCGCGTGTCCGCCAACGCATTTTCGAAGAAACCCTTTGCCGCGGCTCTATCGCCGGAACGGCGCAGACTTTCGGCTTCATAGATTTGCGCTTGAGCCACCTCACGTTTGTTTCCGGATTTTAAGGCCAGCTCAAGCGCGTTTTGAAACAGGGGTGTCGCGTCCTGATAACGCCTCAAGCCGAACGCCAGGGCAATGCCCATATTTTTAGTGACTGAAATTTCGCTGGCCGCATCGTGCGACGCCTCAAACAGTTTGCGGGCCTGGCCGTAAAGCTGTATCGCTTTATAGGGATCGCCCAAGCGGCGGAAAAGCGTGCCTGAATTTTCAAGAACTTGCCCCTGTTCGCTGGGCCTGAGTTTGCCTGGGAGCAAACGGATCTTCTGGTAAACCCGAAGCGCTTTATCGTATTGGCCCAAACGTTGGTAGAGTGTTGCCAAATTCGCCAAGGTCAACAATTCCCGGCGCGCAAACCAGGGCTCCGCTGTGAAGTTCTGAAGCAGGGATTCGGCTTCCTGATAAGAGCGGAATGCCTGGTCATAACGGCCCATGAAATAGGAGACATTCCCCGCGTTGTTCAGTAACGCGATACGGGCTTCATGAAGATTATTCTGGCGCGCCACCGCCAACGCGCGCTGATAAGCCGCGGCGGCTTCTGGGTAATGGCCTTGGGCGGCTTGAGCGCGGCCTGTTATGGTTCGGCAGCTTGTTTCGCCTGCTGCGTCTTGCAGCCGGCTGAAAAGTTCCGCGCATTCGGCGGAATTGGCGATCGCGCCAGAGTAGAGAGCTTGATTGAGATTACTTTCGCCCCGGTCTTTCAGTGCTCTGGCGCGATGCAGATCCTCTTGTGCAGCCGCATTGGGCAAATTCAGCAGAAACAGGAGCGGAAGCAGGGACTTTTGAGAGTTTGTCAACGCCGAATCGCCGTTCCGTGGCGCTGGCCGTCCGGGAAATGGACTGCCGCCGTCATATCTTCAAAACGAACCCAATCCCGCGTTCGCAGGGCACCATAATGCTGGGGCTTGGTGTAATGATCGAAATAGACCCACCACCATTTTCCTATCTTTAGCACGGTGGGTCCCTCAACCCAAGTTTCGGTGAAAGGCTCGGTTACGTTTGACCATGGGCCTTTGGGGGAAGATGCCCATGCCAAGCGAAGCTTCTTCATAAGCGGCGTCTTGCGCTCATCCTTGAATACCATCAGCCAGCGCCTTCCTACTTTCAGGACAGTGGAATCTATGGCACTGAAACCGGGGTCAAAGAACGGGTGCGCGGGTGTGAACGTGTTCCAATCGCGGGTGGAAATACTGTAGATGCGATGGTCATACTCGGCTTTTGTGTCCCCGCTGGTGGTGGCCCAAAAGATGATCCATTCCCCACTGCCGGGGACGTACACGGCTTCGGGCGCCCAGGCGTTCCGGGCAAGTGGGTCATTTGCAAGAACCGGGATTGCCTGCTGGTCCGACCAATGTTTAAGATCGCGAGACGTAGCATGACCGAGTTTCAGCGTGGAAGCCGGCTCCTGGGATTTAGTCCAACCCCAGGTCCACAGAAGGTGCCAAATGCCGTCGGGACCCTTTCCGAGCCACGGATCGCGCATCAGCATGCCGGGTTCAGAGGGACGGATGATCGGTTTGCCACCGTTTGCGGGGAGCCACGTGCGGCCGTTACTGCTTTCCGCGAGAAATACTCCGGTTTCGCCATTGCCCCGGAAGGAAGTGAAAAGATATCGCGGAGGAGAGGCCGCAGCCGAAAGCGCGAGTAGCGCAAGAGCAAGACTCCTCATTGGCTGAGGATAACAGCAGAGATGCCATATTTTTTCCAAAAACCATAGAATCGCCCACGGGGAGTGCTTACTAGGTATGATGTTTTGTAACGCCTTACCAGGAAGGAAACAAGTGGAGTCCGCCAACCGAAAACTGATCCGTCCCTCTTTCACGGAAGCGAAAGAGCAGGGGCTAGCACCAGCCCCCCGCAAAGTTTTAAAAAAGTCGGTTCCCCCCGACCAGACTAATGCTGAAAATTTCTACTACGTCAAACAGATGCAAACCAAGACTCACATGGTTTTTGTTTTGCGTGATGGTGAAACGCTACACGGAGTAATCGAGTGGTACGACAAGACCTGCCTGAAGGTAAACCGTACCGAAGGGCCGAACCTGCTGCTTTATAAGCCCAATATCAAATATATGTACAAGGACGAGTAGGGCCTACTTTTTGCGAAGGCGGTATTCACGCCTCAGGCCCGCCTCTTCATAGCGGCGCTTCTCGTCATCGGTTTCGGGGATGACCGGAGGCACCGCCACGGGATTATTTTCAGCGTCAATGGCAACAAACGTCAGGTAAGCGGACGACGTATGCTGCATTTCGCCGCGAATCAGGTCTTCCACGTACACCTTCACACCCACTTCCATGGACGTGCGGAACACGCGATTTACCGCCGAACGGAGCCGCACCCACTGGCCGATGCGTACTGGATGCAGAAAGCTCATCTGATCGATCGCGGCAGTCACAACAACGTTGCGGGAGTGCCGCATGGCCGCCATGGCCCCGGCAAGATCCACCAGATGCATCACTTTTCCGCCAAGAAGATTGCCTAAGCTGTTCGAATCGTTCGGAAGCGCAAGTTCGGAATATTCGGAGTAAGACTCACAGACGGGCTTACCTGGCAGGGTGAGAGGCATTCGCGGGGTATAGTAGCACAAGGAATTATGAGTCGATTAGACACGTTGCGAACCATGTTGGCGGATGACCCTGCAAATGCGTTCGCGCGGTATGGATTGGCTACGGAACTAAAAAACACCGGGGACGGAGAGGGTGCGGTCCGCGAGTTCGAGCAGTTGTTGCAGGCAAGCCCTAACTATTCTGCTGCTTTCTTTCACGGCGGGCAGACGCTAGAGAAGCTTGGCCGAACGGCTGAAGCGCATGACTGGTATACCCGGGGCGTCCAGGCGGCGGTCAGGAACAACGATTCTCATGCGCAGGCCGAAATGCAGGCTGCACTCGATTTGCTGAGTTAGCGCGAGACGCGGTCGAAGGCGTCCTGCATTTCCGTGAGGATGCTCTTCGCTGCTTCAAGTGGATCTGGCGCATCCGTGATGGGCCGGCCGATCACCAGGTAATCGGCACCGGCGAGGATGGCGTCAGCGGGAGTCATTCTACGTTTTTGATCGTCTTGAGAATGGCTGTAAGGGCGAATTCCGGGCGTGATGACCAGCAGCTTCTGCGACAGCGCTTTAATGGCTTGCGCTTCGTGACCGGACGCAATCACTCCGTCACAACCGGCATTCAGCGCCATCTTGGCGCGGAAAAGCACAAGTTCGGCGATGCTGTGCTGTGAATAGCCCATTTCGGCCAGATCGCCTTCATCCCAACTGGTGAGCACGGTGACGGTAAAGAGCTTCATGGGGCTATCGCCACGGCCTTTGACGGCGGCTTTGATCAGGTCGCTGGAACCGTGAATGGTCAGGAAGGTGACGCCCCGGCTGGCGGCGCGTGATACGGCTTTCGTCAGAGTTTCGGGGATATCGTAGTATTTGTAATCGAGGAAGAGCTGTTTGCGGTCTTCGAGTAAGGAATCGATCAGCGTTTCGACACCGGGGGCGAGCTGGAGAGCGAGCCCGACCTTGAAGAAGCCGGTGACGGCAGCCAGGGTCTGCACCATGGCGCGCGCGGAAGGCACGTCGGGCAGATCCAGGGCGACAATCAGGCGCTCGCACGCATCGATTTTATTCATGGGTTGCTTGAGTTTAGCAATGTCCTGAGTGCCCCCATTCGTACTCCCAGTTGCATGAAACATTCCCATGAAATGATAAAGCCACCGGGATTTATAAACGAATATCAAGCACTGTCGGAACCCTTTAAATAAGGTGGCTTCGTTGTTACGTTTCCGGATTTCGGCTACGGCGTCTCTCAAGCCGGAACCGAATCTGAGGGTTTGGAGATGGCTGCCGATCTCCTAATCTGCTTGATCGGCGATTCTATTCAGAAAGCGGAAACCCTTCCGCAACGCCGAATCTATCGAGAAAGAAAATATCGGCGAGTGCGGTTGCCGGCTCTTGTCAACGCCAAAATGGAGCTCTACCGCGAATTCCTGGCCTCCGGCATGCGAAAGGCTGAACTGTCCAGGCGGATCGGGATTGGAAAAACCAACATCGACCGTCTATTCAATTTAAGGCACCACACGCGGACGGAACACATCGAAGCGGCATTTGCAGCGATTGGCAAGAAGTTGCTGATCAGCGTAGGTGAAGCTGCCCGACCGTTTCCCGGGACATACACCACCCCGCTGTGCTAACCTTAATTGTTCAAGCCTTCCCGGCCTGTCCTTCCGTTTACCTTTCGCATTACACATGAAAACATTCCTTGAAATTCCTTTGTCTGCATCCGCGCAGGCAAAGTTGACCTCTAACGGCATAAACGTGCCCACGCCAGTTCAGGCGCAGTCTATTCCGGCTGCCCTCGAAGGCCGGGACGTATTCGCCACCGCGCAGACCGGCACTGGCAAGACTCTTGCTTTTCTGCTCCCCATCCTAGAAAAACTGACTCCTAAAGCTGAAACGCAGGCCCTGATTGTCACTCCCACGCGGGAATTGGCAATGCAAATTATGGCCGAATTTGAAAAGTTTCGTCACAACCGGCAATCCTCCGGCGTGCTGGTAGTTGGTGGTTTATCAGAACGGCCCCAGATTCAGGCAATCAAGCGGGGTGCTCAGCTTGTTGTTGCTACCCCTGGCCGCCTGGAAGATTTGATGCGGCGCAATCTGATTTCGCTCAAGACAGTGAAAACACTCGTTCTTGACGAAGCGGACCGCATGCTCGATATGGGCTTCCAGCCCGCGATCAAAGTGATTGTGGAAGCGCTGCCTACCGACCGTCAAACACTATTTTTCTCCGCCACCGCTGAACCCACCGTGGCTCACCTGGTGACAAAGTATCTGCGTAACCCGGTCCGCGTTGAAGTGGGTAACACTTCAAAGCCGGCCGATTCCGTTCAACTGAAGCTTTATGAAGTTTCAAATGACGGCAAGTTGAATCTGCTGCAGAATCTTCTGAAGCAGGAACTTGGCTCAACGCTAGTATTTGCCCGTACTAAGCATGGCACGGAAAAACTCGCCAAAAAGCTACGCACGTTCGGCATCGAAGCCGGCCGCATTCATGGCGATCGCACCCAGGCCCAGCGCACTGCCGCTCTGCAGGGTTTTCAGCAGGGGCGTTTTCGCGTTCTCGTTGCCACTGACGTTGCCGCCCGCGGCATTCACGTCGAAAATATCGCTCACGTAGTGAATTACGATCTTCCTCAGGTTCCGGAAGATTTCATCCACCGCGTCGGACGTACCGGGCGCGCTTCCGCCACCGGGAAAGCGTCTACGTTTGCAACCCGCGAACAATCCGGCGATGTACGGCGCATTGAAAAAGCGCTACGCATCAAGCTGGAACGCGGCGTTCAAGTTTTTGCATAATTGGTAATGAGCCGGGCCGATCTCCGGCTCGGTTCCCATGACCTTTCCGCAACAATTCAGAGTCGGTAACGTCGCTATCAAGCCAGCCACAGTGCTGGCTCCGATGGCGGGCGTCACTGATACCGTCTTTCGCCGTTTCATCCGCAATTTGGGTGGATGCGGCTTGATTATGACGGAGTTCACCAGCTCCCATGGCGTGAGCGCATCCCTTCGTGCACACAAGCCTACCCGCACCCTCAAATATCTGGCATTCGAACCGGAGGAGCATCCCATCTCCGCACAGCTTTTCGGTGCAGACCCCGATGTGATGGCCAGTGCCGCGCGTGTCTGCGAAGACCTGGGATTCGACATTCTGGATATCAACTTCGGGTGCCCGGTAAACAAAGTAGTGAAGTGCAACGGAGGCTCCGGTCTGTTGCGCGATTTGCCGTTGGTGGAACGCCTGCTCACCACCGTCCGCGCCGCCATCAAAATCCCGTTCACCTTGAAATTCCGCGCAGGTTGGAGCGAGCGTGATCTAGTTACGGTACAAATGGCCCGGCTGGCGGAAGACTGCGGATTGCAGGCAATTGCGCTACATCCGCGGACTCGCGAACAGGGCTACAGCGGCAAGGCGAATTGGAACCACATAGCCGAAGTGAAAGCCGCGGTGAAGATTCCGGTGATTGGCAACGGCGATATTCTAACGCCCGAAGATGCTTTACGCATGGTGCGCGAGACGAACTGCGACGCCGTGATGATCGGTCGGGCCGCTTCATCGAACCCGTGGATCTTCCGGCAGATTGAACAGTATCTGGCAACGGGGCGTTACGACCAGCCCACCGAGCGCGATCGCTACGACATGATGCGCACTTACTATCGCATGTTGATTGACCGCGACGAGCCCGATACCGTGGGAAAGATGAAACAGTTCGCAACTTACTTTACGCATGGCGTGGCACATGGCGCGAAACTTCGCGGCGATATTTATCACGTGCAGGAAGCGGAAGCGATTCTGGAAAAAGTGGATCAGTTCTTTACCCGCGCCGAAGAGCCGGTACTCGCGTAGGCATGCCCGATTCTTCACGCAAACCGGTACAAGCCATCACGGATGGCGCGTGCCTTGGCAACCCTGGTCCGGGCGGCTGGGCCTGCATCCTAAAGCACGGCGGCAAGGTGAAAGAGATGTACGGCAGCGCCGAACACACCACCAACAACCGCATGGAACTGACCGCTGCGATTGAAGCTTTACGCGCACTGAAAATGCCATGCGAAGTGGAAGTGGTCACTGATTCCGAATACGTGAAGAACGGAATTACCACGTGGATCGCAGGCTGGAAGCGCAAGGGATGGCTGACGGCCGCGAAGAAGCCCGTGGTGAATCGCGATTTGTGGGAAGAGTTGGATGAACAGGTGGGGCGCCACACCACGCGCTGGACCTGGACCAAAGGACACGCGTCGCACGAAGATAATAACCGCGCCGATGAGCTCGCCTCACGCGCTGCGCGGGAGCAATCGCGGTCTTAGCCGCAGTTAGTGCGCTTTCGCAATCTCGCGTTTATCAAACTCATTCATCCGTTCTACCTGACTGGTGAGGAACGCCATGTCTTTGAAGGGATCGCCGCCAGAGTTGGGCCAATACAATCTGCCTTTGCGATCGATCAGCATCGTTGAGTGGACTTCCATATCTTCAAATCGTCATTGGAATTTGCGCATAAATGGGATTAGTATAACGTTCCGCCTATTGCCCAGCAATGGAAAATTAGGATCACGGGCGATACAATTGAATACATATGCCGAATGAGACGTACGCGTTGTTCGATACCACGGAAGGCAAGTTCAAAGCCAAGCTTTTTACCGAACAGGCGCCAAAGACCGTTGAGAATTTTGTATCTCTGGCGGAGGGCACCAAGACAGGCAAGCCCTTCTTCGACAATCTGGTATTCCACCGTGTCATCCCGGATTTTATGATCCAGGGCGGATGCCCGGAAGGTTCCGGCCGGGGCGGTCCTGGCTACAAGTTTGCCGATGAGTTTCATCCTTCCCTGGACCATTCCAAGAAGGGCCTGCTCTCCATGGCGAATTCCGGCCCGAACACCAACGGCAGCCAGTTCTTCGTCACTGTCGCCGCCACCCCCTGGCTGGATAACAAGCATGCCATTTTTGGCGAAGTGGTGGAAGGTTTTGACGTGGTGGAGAAGATTTCGAAGACGCCGCGAGATTCCAGCGATCGTCCCCGTAAAGAAGTAAAGATCAACTCCGTCAAAATAGAGAAGGCATAGGCCGCTTCCGGCGCGTGTCTGGTCTGGCGCTGTTCGGGGGCACGTTTGACCCGGTGCACAATGCTCATTTGCGAATCGCTGAAGCCGCCGCTGACCGCTGCGGCTTAGAGCGTGTCCTGTTCATCCCGTCAGGCCGGCCGCCACACCGTGCCGAAGGTACGTTCGCCAGCTATGAAGATCGGTTTGCCATGGTCCAGCTTGCCTGCCAGTGCGATCCTCGCTTTGAGCCATCGCGCCTGGAAGCCGGCGAGGGCAAGAGCTATTCCATTCACACCATTCAGAAGGTTCTTGCCGAATACCGGGGCGACCTTCACTTCCTGATTGGTGCCGATGCTTTCGCCGAGATTGAAACATGGTACCTGTGGCAGAAAGTATTGGCCTTGGTCACCTTTATAGTGGTTAGTCGTCCAGGGGCGGAATACCGTGTACCAGCTTCGGCACGGGTAGTTCGTTTGGAAGAAGTGCAGCTTTCCATCTCCTCTTCTGAAATCCGCCGCAACTTGAGGCTGGGGAGCACTAATCTTCCTCTGCCTGAGCCGGTTTCCGCCTATATCGAAAGTCACGGCCTGTATCGTTCACAGAAATCCAACTAACTTGTAAATCGATTCCGCTCTGTAAGTTAACCGCGCTCGCGCCCTCCTGAAAAGGCTTCCACCCCCAGTCTTCGTGCCTAGACTGAGGGCGAGATAGAAGTCTCTTCTGGAGGAATTCGCATGTTACCTGGCCGCCTGATGGCCATTCTGTTTACCGCAACCGGTCTGCTGTTGGCTCAGCCTTCAGTTACGACCATTCAAGACACAATTTTTAAAGCCGATGGTTCCCGCTTCGATGGAACAGCGGTCATCAATTGGATCACGTTCGATGCTAACGACGCCTCGAAGATCGGCCAGCAATCGCTATCCGTTCCTATCGTAAATGGTTCGTTTTACGTTCAATTGGTGCCGAATAATAACGCGCACCCCACCAACGTCTACACCGTTCATTACAATAGCGCCGGCTTGGAGCAGTTTACCGAAACATGGTCCGTACCGGCCAGCACCGTAACGCTGCGCGTGCGCGATGTACGCGTGGATCCGAACGCGCCGGGCAACCCCAGCGGCACAACCGGTCCAGCCTCCATTGCAGAGACGCAGGTTACGGGGCTTTCGGGCGATCTGATTCTGCGTCCCATTAAGGGCTCCGGGTACAGCCCTGGGCGTACCGCAGTGATTAATGACGCCGGTGAGGTGGAATCGGTCGCCGGCAATCCTTCAGATTGCGTTCGCGTGAACGGCACTGCGGCCACTTGTTTCGATACAGCGGCACTGGCCTCCTTTATAGATGCGGAAACACCCACGGGTGTAATCGACAGTGTGAACACCAGTTTCATTCTGGCAAATCCGCCGCTTCCTTCAACCAGCTTGCAGCTTTACCGCAATGGTGTTTACCAGACGGCTGGGATCGATTTCACCATCAGCGCGAACAACATTCAGTTTCTGATTGGTGCCATTCCTCAGCCGGGCGACGCGCTGCTGGCGTCCTACCGGGTAGGTGGCTTGCGCACCACCACAACCCAGCAACTGAGCACCAACTTTCCACTGACCGGCGGCGGCCCCATCGCGAACAATCCAACGCTGGCTCTTGCGGATGCCGCATTCCTTCGCCGGGGCCACAAAGCCATGGTGCTGGGCGACAATTTTGCCGGGGCGGGTGCTTCCTGGGCCATTCCCGGAAATTGGTTCGCGCAATCCGCCGTGCAATTCCGTTCCGTGATAAGGTACGCGGGCAATGCGGGCGTGGCGGCGGATACTGTAGCCGGCATGCTTGCCCGCTTGAATGCCGATGTTATCGCAAAGGCGCCCGACAAGGTCTTCATCGCCGCTGGTTCTGCGGATATCGGTGCAGGCACTTCTCCAGCGGCCGTCACTGCCAGGGTCAGCAGTATGGTGGCGCTGCTGAAAGCAGCCAACATTCTGCCTATCCTGTGCAGCATTCCTCCCGTGCCCCGGTTTGTCGCGGCCACCTCTCAATTCAATTTGCAGCTACAGCGATTGGCTGATCTGCAAGGCATTCCATTTATCGATCTCGCGGCACAGCTGGTTGATCCGGCAACGGGCCTAATCAAAGCCGCCTACGGCACCGATATTTCGAACCTGGCGGGTTCGGCTAACCGATTCATGGCGACCGCGGTGAACTCCGCCGTATCCGCTTTGTTCGATCAATCGCCGCCATGGGTTCCTCTTTCTGATTCGGACGGCGTCAACCTGATTGTTGACGGGATGTTCCAGGCTGTTCCTTCACGATGGACCGCTAGTATTGTCTCGGGCTCCGTCGCGCTCGGTGCCTCTATCGGCTCCGATTACACCATCAGCGGCAATACCGCCGCACTGACCAAAACGGACCGCGCCAGCGTGAACGCATATCGCGGCACTGCCATCACCACGGGCTTCCAACCGGGCGACCGCATCGCCTTCACCGGGCGTATCAAAACGTCGGGCGTCGAATACGGCGGCCTCGCTTTCGATGCCGGGCTTCAGTTCAGCCCTGGCATCAATGTTTTTTATCCGATGTTCCATTGGTCCGCCGACATTCGCGACGGCCAGTGGTACGCGGAAACCACTGTTCCCGCCGGAGTGACTTCCATCACGCCGTTCTTCCAACTCAACCAAGGTGTCGGCACCGTTGTTCTGGGCCAAGTCGGCTTGCTCAACCTGACCGTTCTGGGGATCTAAAAGGAGATGAAAAAATTGTTGAAAGGTAAAGTATCGAGTAACATCACCGTGACAGCGCTATTTAAAGAAAATGAGGATGGCTCTTTCGGCGCGGTATGTCCGGAAATTCCGGGTTGTGTCGTAATTGCCAGCAGTAAGAGAGATGCCGTGAAAAAGATCAAAGCCGCCATTGAGGGCTGTTTGGTGGAACTTCTGGACCATGCACGACACAAACTTCGCGCCACCAAGAGGAGCACCGCCGGCCGCGGCTGACTTGCTTAGGCTACTTCAAATACTTATCCAGATCCGGCGATAACACTTTTTGTATCTCCGGATCTGACATGTTTGCTTTCGTGACAACGCGCGGTGGCAGATTCTGTATCTTTACAGGACTTCCGCCGCGCAATTTTTCAACAGCCGCCTGAATACAATCGTGACCCATTCGAAAGGGGTCCTGCACAATCAATGAATCGATTAAGCCGCTTTTCAGGTCCTCCAGAAGAGACGGGCTTGAATCGAACCCCACCAGCTTCACCGTGCTCTTCCGGGTCTTAATCGCGCGCGCAGCCCCCACCGTACTTGATTCATTCGAGGCGAACATGGCACTCAACCCCGGATACGCGGTAAGCATATTTTCTGAAACCGCCATCGATTGAGCAAAATCCGCATTGCCGTACTTCTTGTCCATGATCTTGATGCCCGGTGCGCCCTTGTGAATCGCCTCTTCAAAACCAGCCTCGCGCGCCATAGTGGATGCGCCCCCCACCTCCACGGCAATGATGGCGATCTCGCCCTTACCGCCAAGAATCTGAATCATCCGTTCCGCCGCTAACTCCCCGGCGTGGTGATTGTCCGTCGCCACCTGCGCCACAAAATTTTGAGTGTCCACCGGCGAATCGAAAATAATCACGGGGATACCCTGCTTCGTTGCGCGATCCACCACGCTCACCATCGCCGTCTTATCGATAGGTGCCAATGCAATTGCATCCACATGCTGATTGATCATGGCATCCACAATCTGCAGTTGACCGTTGAAATCCGTCTCCGTGGCGGGCCCGTTCCAGATGATTTCCACGTCCGCGTCGCGGGCTGCCGAATTTGCACCAGCATGTACAGATTGCCAGAACAAATGCGCGCGCCCTTTTGGAATCACTGCAATTTTCTTGCGCGTATCTCGATTGCATCCACCCAAAAGCAACGCCATGCACAGAACGCCCGCAAATAGCTTCTCCAATGTCGGTCCTCTCCGCCATATGATATGCGAAGTCCCGTATTTATGCCCAAACACTTAGCCATTCTCCTTTTCGCCTTCACCGCGGATGCCGCCGAGTTTGTTTCGCACGAAATCGCCACCGGCCTGAAAGGCGGCTACCAGGTAATTGCGGCCGATCTCAACCATGACGGCAAGCCCGATCTGATCGCCGTCGCGCCAGGTACTAACGAACTGGTCTGGTTCGAAAATCCCGGCTGGCAGAAGCATGTGATTCTGGCGAATGTCCCACGCATGATCAACTGCGCCGCCTGGGATACGGACGGAGACGGCATTCCGGAAATTGCACTGGCCTACGAATTTTCAAACGATGCGCACAAAAGCATCGGAATCGTGGCGATCCTCCGTCACAACGGCGATCCCACGCATCCCTGGACGCCCACCGAAATCGACCGGCTGCCCACCTCACACCGTCTCCGATGGGCCGATATTCGCGGCAACGGCAAGAAAGTTCTGATCAATGCGCCACTCACCAACGCGGAAGCGCAAAAACCGGACGACCACCTTCCTGTCCCGTTGGTCTATTACGATCCGGCCGATTGGAAGCGGCATGTGATAAGCGAGGAAAACCAGGGCGTGCAGCACGGAATCTTCATTTCGGATTGGGATGGACAGGGCCGCGAAGCCATTCTTACGGCCAGTTTCTCAGGTCTTCATGTCTATCGGTTTACCGGTTCCGGGGCATGGCAGAGAACAGAACTGGCTGGTGGTTCGCCAGACCCGTGGCCTAAATCGGGCTCCTCCGAC
>JAYTGM010000008.1:0-8164 GCA_043733425.1 Terriglobia bacterium | reverse complement strand
AGAGAAAGCAATTGAGGTTCTGCGCGCGCAGATGAAGTAAAAACTCGCCTGTAGTGTTTTCAGGTTATGGCCGCGCCGCTGTTGAATCTTATAGGCTTTTATTACCTTGCGTAATTTAGCGGTGATTTCACTGGGGCTAGCCCTTTTTAGCGCGTCCCCCTTTGAAGATCGGCTTTGGCATTTGCGCAATTTGGGAAAGGCGTTCTATGAAAATCCCACCACGCAACGCGAGGCCGTCGAACAGTTCAAGAAAGCTTTGGCGGTGAATCCTGGCTCCGCCCGGGAGCGCGTGAATTACGGGCTGGCCCTGCTCAAAGCTGGCGAGTTGCCTGCCGGAGTTGCTGAACTCGAACGCGCGCAAAAGCAGGACCCCTCCATTCCCCATACTTGGTTCAATCTGGGGGTTCAGGCAAAGCGCGCGGGTGATTATGAGCGCGGCATTGTGCAAATGCGCGGCATGCTGAAGCTGGTTCCCTCTGATGCCAAGGCGCATCACAACCTGGCCGCCCTGTTGAAGTTGGATGGAAAGCCGGCAGAGGCATTAAGCGAGTTCGAAATTGCTTCGCGGCTCGCGCCGAATCTGGCGGGGCCGCATTTTCAGCTCTATAACGCCTACCGGCAGGCGGGCCGGTCTCAAGACGCAGCTCGCGAGCTGGCATTCTTCCAGGAAGTGAAAAAGCGCCAGACAGGTCAGCCGATTGCGGAAGACATGGAAGGAAGCGATTACACCGAAATTTTTGACCGCATCGATCTGCCGCCTTCAGGGCTCCCGGAAGTGCAGTTTGCAGGCAGAGTACTGGCTTCCGGGATGACCGGCATAGCTGCAATCGGAGCGGACCTTGTCACCTGGAATGCTTCGGGCGTGAAGACGTTCCGCGCAGGCGCGCCACTTCGGAATGGCTTGGAGCTTCTGAAGGACGTGGTGGCAATTGAGGCGGGTGAAGATCTGTGCGTCATTACCAAAGAAGGAGCCGCAATTTACCGGGCCGAAAAAGGCGTTTATAGAAAGCTCGACATCGCACTTCCACCCGGCACCTATTCTAAGGCCGTCTGGTTAGATTACGACCATGATTACGACCTCGATCTGATGCTGCTGGGCTCAACGCCAGTGTTAATGCGCAATAACGGAGATGGCACATTTACCGACGCCACGAAGTCGTTTCCATTCGTAGCCGGCAAGCCGCTCGATGCAGTTCACTTTGCGCTCCATGCGGAGACGGCCGCCCGGGACCTGGTCGTCTCTTATAGCGATCATGCCGGCGTTCTGTATGAAGATCTGCTGAACGGGCAGTTTCGCGCGATTCCGTTGCCTGGTATAAAAGCTGGCGCTGGCCAGCTAACCGCTGCGGATTTCAATCACGATTCATACATAGATTTGGCCGCGGGCGGAACGTTTCTGTTGAACCGCGGCGGCACACTGGAAGTGGCAGCCGCACCCGCCGGTGCGAATGCGGAAGTGAGTGCGGCTCTGGGCGATTGGGTCCGCTCCTCCATGATCCCGGTCCACACGGCGATCGCGCTGGACTGGAATCTTTCTAGCCTGGCTGAAGATGGCACCGTTCGCTACTTCGAAAATCTAACCGCGCCGAAATCGCACTGGCTCAAAATCGGTTTGAAGGGCGTGAAGAATGTGAAGTCGGCCAGTACAGCCACTATAGAAGTGAAGGCCGGGGCTTCGTATAACAAGAAGGTGTACGTCAACGGGCCGCTCTGGTTCCCGCTGGCTGCTTATGCTGAAGCGGACACGGTGCGCATCACGTGGCCGAACGGGCTGATTCAGAATGAGCCGCGCAAAAAAGCGAATGAGCAACTGACAATTGTGGAAGCGGAACGCTTATCCGGTTCTTGCCCCATGATCTTCACATGGAATGGCACCGGGTTTGAGTTCATCACCGATGTGCTTGGTGTCGCCCCCTTGGGGGCTTCCTCGGCGGATGGTAAATACTTCCCGGTGGATCATGACGAATACATCCAGATTCCAGGGCGGGCCTTGCGTGAGCGCGATGGCGAATATGAATTACGCATCACCGAAGAGTTGCATGAGGTTTCGTATCTGGATCAGGTGAAACTGATTGCGGTCGATCATCCCGCCGAGGCCGAAATCTTCACGAACGATAAGTTCAAGAGCCCACCCTTTCCGGAATTCCGCCTCTTTGGAGTGACGCAGCGCGTATATCCAACCGTCGCGCGTGACGGCCATGGCCGCGACGTGCGTGCCTCCCTGCTCAAGCGGGATCTAATCTATCCCGATGCTTTTAGCCGCAACCTTTCGGGCACGGCGGAACTCCATTCGCTGGAGCTCGATTTCACTGGCGCGGCAGCGAATGGGCAGGCGGTTCTCCTCCTGAACGGCTGGGTGGATTGGGCGGATGGCAGCACCTTTCTTGGCGAAAGCCAGCACAAGGGCGGCGGGCTTGTGTTCCCGTACCTTCAGGTAAAGAACGCGGCTGGTGAATGGCAGACCGTGATTGAAGACATGGGCATTCCCTCCGGCAAGCCCAAAACCATCGCTGTGGATTTGACTGGTAAATGGCTCTCTGCCCATCGCGAGGTCCGGATAATGACGAACCTGTGCGTGTATTGGGATGAGATCTTTTTAAGTGAACAGACCGGTGCGGCTGCAGCGCGATTAACCGCGATGGATGCAGCCAAAGCAGACCTGCACTACCGCGGGTTTTCCACGCCCGTAATTCACCCCGAGCGGAAGCAGCCGGAGCGTTTCGATTATTCGCGGATGATGCCGCTCAGTATGTGGAACCCCACGCCGGGGATGTATACCCGCTACGGTGACGTGCGGGAACTGGTGACATCCGTGGACGATCGGCTGCTGGTGATGGGCGCCGGCGACGAGGTTACGCTGCGCTACAAAACGGACCGCCTGCCGCCCCTGCCCGCGGGTTGGCAGCGAGATTTTTTACTGCTGGTGGATGGCTGGGCTAAGGATGCAGACGCTAACACGGCGTTCGGGCAGACCGTGGAGCCTCTGCCGTTTCACGGGATGAGCGCGTATCCATATCCAAAAGAAGAAAGCTTCCCCGGCGATTCAACTCATCAAAACTACCGTCGTGAGTATCTGACGCGGCCGGCCTTGCGTCTGATCAGGCCGCTTCGGGAGACAGTTTCAGAATGAAGTGGTTTTGGACAGCGTTTGCGCTTCTAGTAATTAATTCGGCATACATTGCGGCGGTGCACCCCGCCACCGTTTTTTATATGGGTAACGTGCTGCTACACCTGTTGTTGGGTGCGGTGTTATCCGTTGTGGCGCTGGTGCTGCTGCGCAGTCGTCCCTTGTTGGGCATGTTCGTAAGCGCCGCACTGGCGGGCCTTTATCTTGCTATCGCGGGTAACACGCGCAACCACGAAGCAGTGCTGTGGCTGCACATTGTTCTCGGTGTTGCATCCATTTTTGTCGTGATGCCCTATCTGAACAACCGGCGGCGGTGGGCCACATTCGCGGTGGTGTTGGTTGCCGCAGCGCTCATCCCGCACGTGTATTCGCGTCTGCGGCCTGATCCTTCCTTGCGGATTACGAATCCTCTGACCGCGCCCTTATCAATGAAGGGCGAAGGCGGGGGCGAGAAGAGCCCGTTTTTTCCGTCATCGCTCCAAACGGTTTCGGGCGGGAAAATTCCGTCGGATTTCTTCATGGATTCAAAGGGCTGTGGCGAGTGCCACCAGGACGCGTACAAGCAATGGAACAGTTCGGCGCACCATTTCGCAAGCTTCAATAATCAGTTTTACCGAAAGTCGATTGAGTATATGCAGGATGTCGCAGGCACCACCCAACCCAGCAAGTGGTGCGCCGGCTGCCATGATCACGCCTTGCTATTGAGTGGCAAATGGGAAAAGCCGGTTAAGGAACAAATCGATACGCCGGAAGCTCAAAATGGCCTGGGCTGCATGAGCTGCCATTCCATTGTGAGCGTGCAGAGTTCCATGGGCAATGGCGGTTTCACCATGGAATATCCGCCGCTACACGAATTGGCGAACAGCAAAAACCAGTATGTCCGCGCGGCCAACCACTTTCTCACGTACTTGAATCCGGAACCGCACAGGCGCGCATTTCTGAAGCCTTTCATGCGGCAGGATTCAGCTGAATTTTGCGCTAGCTGCCACAAAGTGCATTTGGACGCGCCGGTAAATAACTATCGTTGGGTACGTGGTTTCAACGATTACGATAACTGGCAGGCCAGCGGCGTTTCCGGGCAAGGCGCACGATCCTTTTACTACCCGCCCAAAACCAGTACCTGCTCGGATTGCCACATGCCCATGGTGCCTTCGACTGACCCCGGCTCGCACGATGGCAAAATCCATTCGCATCGCTTTCCCGGCGCCAACCTGGCGCTAGCCGTTGTGAATAAAGATGAGGAGCAGCGCAAAGCCACCGAGGCGTTCTTGAAATCCGGCTTCATGACGGTGGATATCTTCGCGGTTTCGCCCGTCAGTGAAAAAGCCGGTGAGACGAAGATGGTGCGCCGCAAGCCTGAGGCACCCGACACTATGTCCAGCTTCGCTGTGGGTGAAGAAGCGGAGCATAGCGGGCCTGTCGTTATTCGTGAAGTCTCGCAGCTTGCCGCACCCATCGACCGTGCCGGGGCGAAGTTGGTGCCGGGGCAGACCGCGCGAGTGGACGTCGTAGTGCGCACCCGCAAAATCGGCCACTTCTTTCCGGGCGGCACCGTGGATTCGTTCGATGTCTGGCTTGAACTCGAAGGACATGACGCGACCGGCCGCAAGATTTTCTGGAGCGGCAAAGTGGATGACGATGGCAAGGGGCCGGTTGAGCGCGGAGCCCACTTCTACAGGTCTTATCAACTCGATGGTGACGGCAACATGATCAATAAGCGCAACGCATTCCAGATGCGCTCGGTCCTATACGTTCGCTTGATTCCGCCAGGTGCCGCCGATGTCGCACACTTCCGGGTGGCCGTGCCGAAAGACGCGCAAGGCGCCATCACCTTCACGGCGAAATTAAATTACCGCAAGTTCTCGCGTTACTACACTCAATTTTCGTATGCCGGCGAGCCGGAGCCGGGGCAAGCCGCTGGCCTGCTCGATTTGAATCACAACAGCCTGAAGTATTCCTTCGCGGCGAAGAATATTCCGGCCAACGTGTCAGGCTCTTTAAAAGATCGCATTCCAGATATCCCCATTGTCACCATCGCCCAGAGCACCACTACCATTCCATTGGGCGATGCGAAGTGGCAGCCAATCGCGCAGAAAGTGGACCGCGAGAGATGGAACGATTACGGCATCGGGCTCCTGCTGCAGGGTGATTTGAGGGGCGCGGAATATGCGTTTTTGCGTGTCACGGAAGCCGAGCCTGCATACGCTGATGGCTGGCTGAATGTGGCGCGGGCGCTGATTCAGGAAGGCGAGAACGAAGCAGCTAGACCATACCTCGCCAAGGCCAAGGCGCTTGACCCGTCACTGGCGCGAATTTATTATTTTCAGGCCTTGGTGGAAAAGTCAGATGGCGCTTACGATGCGGCGCTGACAGCATTGCGAACGGCTGAAGCCAAATATCCACGCGATCGTGTCGTGCTAAACCAGATTGCGCGCATCCTGTTTTTGCAGCGCAAGTATAAAGAAGCGCTCGCGCAGTTGGACCGGGTGAGCCTGGTGGACCCCGAAGATTTGCAGATGCACTACACGCGCATGCTGTGTTATCGCGGCCTGGGCGAGCGGGAAAAAGCGCAGGTGGAAGAGCAGCTATTCCGGCGCTTCAAGGCTGACGAATCCGCACAGACTATCACTGCGAAAGCGCGGCTGCAGAGCGCGGAAGACAACAACGAACGCCAAAACATTCACGATCATGAATCGGTAGTGCTACCCAAATGAAACTGCCCAAATGAAGCCTCTCATCTGGTTGATTGCCGCGGTCGTGGGGACAACGCCGCAGAACGCGATCAAGTTTTCGGATGTCACCTCCGCGGCTGGCATTAAATTCGTGCATCACACCGGCGCCACGGGTAAGAAGTATCTTCCGGAAACAATGGGCTCCGGTGCAGCCTTCGCGGATCTGGATGGCGATGGCTGGCCGGAAATTTTACTGCTGAACGCAAAAGACTGGACGCCGCGGGGCAAAAAATATTTCAGCGCGCTATATCACAACAATCGCAATGGTACGTTTACCGATGTCACCGCGGGGAGCGGCCTCGATGTTGAAATGTACGCCATGGGCGTGGCCGTTGCCGATTACGATAACGACGGGCGCCCCGATATCTACATCACTGCTCTTGAAGGCGACAGGCTTTTTCATAACGAAGGGAATAATAAATTCCGCGATGTCACCGCTGTGTCCGGAATTCACAACGCAAGCTTCGGCACTTCCGCCGCATGGGTGGATTACGATCGCGATGGCAAGGTGGACCTCTTCGTTTCGAACTATATCCAATGGACTCCCAAAACGGATCTGTGGTGCTCCATGGATGGAGCGACAAAGAGTTATTGCACGCCTGAATCATCGAAGGGCTCGCCCTCCAAGCTGTTTCACAATCTGGGCAACGGCAAGTTCGAAGATGTTAGTAAAAAAGCTGGAATTGCAGACCCAGCCAGTAAGTCGCTTGGCGTTTCTGTGCTCGATTTCAATAGCGATGGCTGGCCTGATCTGTTCATCTCCAATGATACGCAGCCGAATAAGCTGTACCGCAATAACGCAAACGGGACGTTCACGGAAGAAGGTGTCGCGGCGGGCGTTGCCTACGGAGAAGACGGTGTGGCGCGCGGCGCCATGGGCGTGGATGCTGCTGATTACGATCATTCCGGCCGTCCGCATTTGCTCGTCGGAAACTTTTCGAACCAGATGCTAGGGCTTTATCACAACGAAGGCAGCGGATTATTTGTGGATGAAGCGCCCAGTTCCAGCGTAGGCCGTTCGAGCTTGCTCAGCCTGACCTTCGGAGCATTCTTCTTCGATTACGATTTGGATGGCTACGCCGATATATTGGCAGCCAACGGACATACGGAAGAGCAAATTGAGCGCATTCAACCCAAGGTGAAGTACCGCCAGCCGCCGCTCTTATTTCGCAATCTGGGTGGCCGCAAGTTTGAGAACGTATCGGGTTCCGTCGGAGCGGATTTTGCGAAACCTCTCTTGGCACGCGGCGCCGCGCATGCGGATTTCGATCATGACGGTGATCAGGATATCTTAATCACCACCAATGGCGGGCCTCCAGTACTTTACAGAAACGATGGCGGCAATAAGCAGCACTGGCTGAGCATTCGGTTAAACGGTGTAAAAAGCAATCGCAGCGGGTTGGGCGCGGTCGTTCGCGTTGAAGGTTCGGCAGGCAAGCAGTCGGACATGATGCGCTCCGGCGGCAGCTACTGTTCTCAGAGCGATCTGGCGCTGGCCTTCGGTTTGGGTCACGATGAGAAGGCTGCCAGCGTACAAGTAGAATGGCCCAGCGGCGTAAAGCAGAGATTCACGGGAGTAGCCGTGAACCAGTTCCTCACGATCGACGAGATCAAGGGGATTGTGAAATGAAGTGGCTCAGAAGGGCCAGCGTTGCCTTTGCCTTCCTGGCCGTAATCTACATGGCCGCGCTATCCGGCTTCGCTTACGCCATGCGGCAGCCATTCGATCAGTTCGCCATGTTGATGGCCAAGGTTGGTCCAGCGGCCTTCATTCTGTTCCCTTTCGAGACCATGTGGAAGAGTGCGCGCGCCGGCCGCTTGCACGTAGGCGATGCCGCTCCTGGTTTCACGTTGCCGCAATTGGATCATGCAGGCAGAGTCACGCTCGCTTCGCTGCAGGGTGTGCGCCCCGTGGTGTTGGTGTTCGGAAGCTATACTTGACCGCCATTTCGCCGGGAGGCTCCCGCGCTGAATCAGCTTTACGAAAAATACAAGAACAGCATTGCGTTCTATGTGGTCTATATCGCGGAAGCCCACGCAAGCGATATGTGGCAAATGCAAAGCAATGTCCACGACAAAGTGCTGTTTACCAATCCCACGACCGATGCGGAGCGGGAGCGTGTTGCAGAGTCCTGCATTCGCAATCTTCACATCAAATTTCCGGCTCTGCTCGATTCCGTAGCGAACACCGTAGAGCGGGAGTATACCGGCTGGCCGGACCGGCTGTACTTGATCGGAAAGGATGGACGCGTTTGCTACAAGAGCGCGCCGGGGCCGTTTGGATTCTCACCCGATAACCTAGCTC
>JAYTGM010000007.1:0-2965 GCA_043733425.1 Terriglobia bacterium | reverse complement strand
ATGATTCTCAACGCACACGCAGGCGCGAAGTACGGCATCCCGTTTCCAGTCCTCGTCCGCGCATCTTTCGGGGTTCGCGGTGCCAACGTGCCCGCAGTTCTTCGTGCGCTTGTTGCCTGTGGATGGTTCGGAATTCAAACCTGGATCGGCGGTCAGGCAATCTACTCGCTTCTGAAAATTCTATGGCCCGCAGCAAGCGACCTTCCCGGCGGAGTCTGGATCTGCTTCTTCTCTTTCTGGGCCCTGAACATGTTCGTCATCTGGCGCGGCATCGAAACCATCAAGGTGCTGGAAGGCATCGGCGCGCCCTTCATGCTGGGAATCGGGCTGCTGCTGCTCTTTTGGATCACGCGCAAGGCTGGCGGCTTCGGGCCTGTGCTCAGCAACCCGAGCAAGTTCAAAACTTCCGCCGAGTTCTTCCACTTCTTCATCCCTTCGCTTACTGGCATGGTGGGCTTCTGGGCAACGGTCGCACTGAACATCCCTGATTTCACACGATACGCTAAGAGCCAAAGAGATCAAATGCTGGGCCAGGCACTTGGGCTGCCCGCAGCCATGACACTGTACTCCTTCATCGGTGTTGCCGTCACTTCTGCATCCGTGGTTTTGTTCGGGGAACCCATTTGGGATCCGGTTGCGTTGCTGGGGCGCTTTCACGAACCTGTGATCGCGAGCATCGCATTGGTCGCTCTGCTGATTGCCACGCTGAATACTAATGTCGCCGCGAATGTTGTCTCGCCTTCGAATGATTTTTCGAACCTGAACCCGCGCCTGATCTCCTTTCGTACCGGCGGCATGATTACGGGCGTGGTCGGCATTCTCATGATGCCCTGGAAGCTTCTGGGCGATTTCAGTGCTTACATTTTTGGCTGGCTGATTGGCTATTCCGGCTTGCTGGGGCCCATCGCGGGCGTTATGATCGCGGATTACTTTTTGGTCCGTAAATGCAATTTACAAGTGGACGATCTCTACCGGCGCAACGGCGTGTATGAATTCCACAACGGCGTCAACGCGCGGGCGCTGATTGCTCTTGGTATCGGGATAGCGATTGCGTTGATCGGATTGGCCGTGCCCCCGCTGCGCTGGCTTTACGATTACGCTTGGTTTGTCGGGTTTTTTGTTTCCGGAGCGTTGTATACGGTGTTGATGCGCCGCGTACCGCAGCCAGCCGGGAACCTTATAGGAGAAGCATCATGACTGCCATCGAAACAGAAATGAAAACGGAAATCAAAACCGTCCCATTCTATGTGGGAGGCAAGTGGGAGACGCCCGCGGGCAAGACGCAGCCGGTGACCAACCCGGCGACCGGTGAGGTGATTGCGCACCTTCCGTACGCGACTCCATCTGATCTGGACCGCGTGATCCGCAATTCTCACGAAGCGTTCCTGAGCTGGCGGCAAGTGCCCGTTGTCGAGCGCGTACAGGTGCTGTATCGATACAAGGCGCTTCTGGACCAGCACGCCGATGAAATCGCCGCCATCCTAACTTCCGAAAACGGTAAGACGCTGGAGGACGCGCGTTTAGAAGTGCGCCGCGCTATCCAGATGGTGGAAGTCAGTTGTGGCATGCCTTCGCTGATGATGGGCGATTCGCTGAACGACGTGGCCCGCGGGATCGATTGCCGCACCATCCGCCAGCCCATCGGAGTGTGTGTCGGCATCACGCCTTTCAACTTCCCCGCTATGGTGCCCACATGGATGTTTCCCTTCGCCATCGCGGCAGGCAACACGTTCATTCTGAAGCCGTCTGAAAAAGTCCCGCTTACGCCGACGCGCATGGTCGAACTCCTTCACGATTCCGGGCTGCCCGCCGGTGTCTTGCAGCTGGTGCATGGCGGGAAAGAATGCGTGGACGCGCTGCTGACCCATCCGCTTGTGCGTGCGGCCTCGTTTGTCGGTTCGACACCGATCGCGAAATATGTTTACCAAACTGCCGCGGCTAACGGAAAGCGGGTGCAGGCGCTTGGTGGCGCGAAGAACCATTTGGTCGTTATGCCGGACGCCGACTTACCAAAAACCGTCGAAGCGATTATGAGTTCCGCGTTCGGGGCTGCGGGCGAACGCTGTCTAGCCGGAAGCGTGCTGGTTGCAGTTGGTAGTGTGGCCGAACCGCTGCTTGAGCTTCTGGTAAGCAAAACAAAGGCGCTTACCGTTGGCAACGGCGCCAAGCAGGGCATGGAGATGGGGCCGCTGGTCACTGCCGAGCATAAGAAGCGCGTGGTGTGCTATATCGAACAAGGCGTCGCCGAAGGCGCGACCGTGCTCTGCGATGGCCGCGACGTTGAGAAGACTCACAAGGACGGCTTCTTCGTCGGACCCACCATCTTCGATAACGTGACGCCCCAGATGACCATCGCCCGCGAAGAGATCTTCGGCCCGGTTCTTAGCGTGATTCGTACTCCGGATCTCGACAGTGCGATCGACCTGGTGAATAGCTCAACCTTCGGTAACGCCACGGCAATTTTTACCAACGATGGCAAAGCAGCGCGTGAATATCAGGCCCGCGTCGATGTTGGCATGGTGGGCGTCAATATCGGCGTCGCGGCGCCCATGGCATTCTTTCCCTTTGCTGGATGGAAGGGCTCTTTCTTCGGAGATCTGCATGCGCACGGCAAAGACGCAGTCTATTTCTATACGGAACAAAAGGTTTTGATGACCAGGTGGTTCTAACCGGCGATGCCGGCCACAACGGTTTTCGCCATCCGGATGCAGTCTGGAATACCCACGCCGTGATAAGCGTTGCCGGTAAGATGGATCCCTGGCACATTCGAGAGCTGGGTTTCAATCTGTTGAACCAGCTCTAAATGGCCAACAGCATATTGGGGCAGGGAATTCGGCCACCGGTATTCGCGAACGAATTCAGGCTCCTGGTTGATTCGGATAACGCTGCGAAGGTCCTTGACCGGGTCCGCGCTGGGCTGCCTGAAGAAAGCCCGAATCAATTGCAGTCCCGCTGGAGCGCGCCC
>JAYTGM010000006.1:0-2973 GCA_043733425.1 Terriglobia bacterium | reverse complement strand
CCGCGAGGAACTTCTCATGTCCAAAGCAGTCTACCGGATCATCGGGAAAACCGCTGTGAGTGAAGCACTGCGGAAGTGTCCCGCCCTCCAGGAAGATTCCAGCGACGAAACGGGCGATTTCTTCGTCTGGCTGAATGACGAGCAGACCGTACTGGGCAATATTCGTATCCACGGCACGAAACTCGTGCTGGAATGCAACTCCAGGCAGCGCATGGAACGCGGCAAGCTTCTCCTGGCCAGTCTTGCAGGCGATTCTCTGAAGCACCTGAACGATGAGTTCATCACGCAGGAAGAACTCCGGCGGCTAGCTGCTGAACTCCCGGAACGTGACCCGGCCCTTGACACCATTCCGAAAGAAGAACGCGACGCCATGATGACTCAGTATCTGGAGCGTCACTACGGGGAATGGCCAGACCGGAAACTTCCGGCGTTGAACGGTAAAACGCCGCGGCAATCGGTGCGCTCCGTCAAAGGTCGCAGGCTGGTGATCGAAGTCCTGCGGGACATCGAAAACAACGAAGAAAGAAAGCGGCGCGCAGGCGATCCGTTCTACGACGTAGCCAAAATCCGCGCGGTTTTGGGCTTGGAAATTTAGTTACGGCGTCCTGGCCGTGGGCGGCGCGCCCGCTCGTATCGGACGCGGCGGCGCTACATAATCGATCAGTTCTTCAGTGGGCTTCTTCGCGGCCCACGCAATGCCGCGCAGCAGGGTCCGCTCAATCTGGTAATTCGTCAGATTGGAGTAAGTGTGCCCCTGCATCCACACAAACGCGCGGGCCGGCTGGCCCCCGGCAAGCGAATGCTCGTAGGTCCAGATCTGCGGCACCACCTCCCCTTTATGGTCCCCCGCGCTGCGGGTAGGCGGAATCTTCACTGTCGCAAGCACATGGATTCCCGGATCTTTCGCCAAGGTCAAATTAAAGAACGCTTCGTCCCAAATGGATAAACCGGACATGTCCTTCATAATCGGGTCCGCGGAATCTGTCACGACATATTGAATCGGCGCTTCCAACGTATAGTTCACTTCGCCATGTTTTTTCGCCCCGCCAAGCAGAGTGGAAAGATACGCGGGATCGGGACCGCAAAGCGAATCATGGATATTCACCAGCCCGCCGCCCCGCTTCACAAACGCTTCAAGCGCCGCCTTCTGGCCGGCACTCAAATAACCAGCGTCACCTTTGTAAATCACCACCACGTCCGCACGTTCCAGATCGGTGCTGCTGGGGGCATGTAAAGCGCCGTCTACCACGGCCCCGTGCTCGGTCAGAATCTTACTCCAATCGGCAAGAAACTGAGGATAATCGTGCTGCCCGGCCTGATGGGATTTCAACCCCGCCCAAATAAAAATATGCATGCCATTCTGGTTTTGTCCAGGTGGCAGGGGAGCGTTTGGCGCACTCTGGGCATGCGCAACAGGCTGAACAGCAATGGCGCAAAAAGCCGCTATGATTCCGAATCTAAACCTACTTCCCTTACCGTCTCGTTTCTCAATCACAGTAAATTCCCTTGTTGTTGATAAGCGCTAGCCAGCTATCACGTTTACCAACCCCATATAGCCTAATAGGATATGCCCCGCGAACGAAAACCGGAAACTCCCCACTCCTGGCGAGAGCGCGTTAAAGCATTACGAAACGTTGGTCCACTGATGCGTATGGTCTGGAAAACGGGCCCCGGTTTGACCAGCATCAGCTTGCTGGTTCGTTTTCTTTCCGCGTTCATTCCCATTGCTCAATTGTGGGTAGGCAAGCTGATTATCGATCAGATTGTCCTTGTCATCACTCATCGAACAACGGATTCAGGCAAAGTATGGATCTATCTGCTCACCGAAATCGGTTTGGTGGTGCTGAGCGATCTCCTCTCCCGCCTGGGCGCTCTTTGCGATAGCCTGCTTGGTGATAAGTTCACCAACTATCTCAGCCTGCGGCTTATGGAGCATGCAGGCACGCTCGATCTGGTCACGCTTGAAAACCCTGAGTTTCACGACAAGCTGGAGCGGGCGCGCCGGCAAACCACCGCCCGGCTCGGAATGTTGGCAACGCTTGCCGGAGTGGCGCAGCAAGCAATAACGCTGGTATTGCTCTCAGCCGCCGTAGTGTCTTTCTCGCCATGGTTTTTGCTTTTGATGGTGGCCGCTGTGCTTCCTTCTTTTCTGGGAGAAACCCACTTCGCCGTTCTGGCATATTCCATGCTCTTTCGCTCCACGCCCGCGCGCCGGGAACTGGATTACCTTCGTCTTTTAGGAGCCAGCAGCCAGAGCGCTAAGGAGGTAAAAGTTTTTGGGCTGTCAGACTACCTGGCTTCCCGGGCCCGGCGCCTCTTCGAACGCTTTTATGAGGAGAACAAAGCGCTGGCGCTTCGCCGGGCCGGCATCGGATCGCTCTTAAGTCTCTTGCCCACCGCGGGTTATTACGGTGCTTACGTTCTTATCGTGGTCCGCACCATGTCTGGAGAGCTGACGCTTGGTGATCTGACCTTTCTGGCCGGATCTTTTTCCCGTTCGCGCAATATCATTGAATCGCTCTTTAGCAGCTTCAACACCATCTCGGAGCAGGCTTTCTATCTTACGGACCTCTTCGACTTCCTCGAAACCGAAGCCCAAATCGTCTCCAAGCCAAACGCGTTATTGGCACCGCGGCCCATTCGTTCTGGATTTGAATTCCATCGAGTCTCTTTTGCTTACCCCGGCTCCGACAAGAAGGTGCTCGATGCCATCAGTTTCAAAGTCGATTCTGGAGAACGCATCGCACTCGTAGGAGAAAACGGAGCCGGTAAGACGACAATTGTGAAACTCCTTTCCCGTCTCTACGACCCTACGGAAGGCAGTATCCTGCTCGATGGAATCGACCTCCGCGAATACAACGTTGGCGATTTACGGAAAGAGATTGGCATCATCTTCCAGGACTACATGCGGTACGACATGTTAGTGAAGGACAACATCGGCCTTGGCCGCATTGAAGAACTCGGCGATGAAAA
>JAYTGM010000005.1:0-2975 GCA_043733425.1 Terriglobia bacterium | reverse complement strand
TACGCAGTCAGCTTCTCCATACAAATCAGGTACGTCTACAACAGCTCTCTGACTCGCACCCACCGCATCGTGACGCCCACTTTGGGCTTGTTCCCGCGAAATCACACTCTGGCAATACGTAAACGACTTTTCCGGTGGAAAGCTCGAACAGCTCGCTGGCTGCTGCTAACCCTGAATGAATCAACGATGAGTTCGCAACCTCGCCGTCCGGCATTTATTCCATACGCAGGCATTGCCGCCCACGCCAACGCCGACGGTTTTCCTATATCCCATCCACTGTCTTCCTGACAGCTTCAGCCCTGTCCTTCCATTTTGGCTGGACAGTGTTGGAATCTATCCTGGGAGGCATGGTGATCATTGGGGCACCCATCCTCGCCACTTCGCTCTGGTGTCTGGGGTCGTGGTACTACCGGCTGATTTTTAAACATGCCGCAACATAAGTGGATCTTGAACCTAGATTTAATGGAATGTTGGGAGACAGCGAGCATCCACTGGCCGCGGCGATCGTTTCTGACGCAGAGGAGTGCGAGATCCAGCTGTCTCCCATGGAAGCAACTTCCCCGATTGCGCCGCGACGCTTACTGACAATGGTTTCAGTTTTTGTCGCCGGTCCTCGGAGACGCATTTTCTTTCATAGTCAGTTTTTCGCGCCAGTTAGGGCCTCCGCTGTGTACATTCGACTGCGTATTCTTTCCCTACCGCCGCCCGCGTTTCCGGTTTGTTCTCGTTTCGAGGAAAGGCTGGTCAAATAAGGGTGCGCCGCTTATCATGCCGGCCTGCGTGCTGCGTTCGACGCTCAGCCGAACGATCGCGGCCCAGAGATCGATGTCGAGGCATATAGAGGCCGTTCTCCTTTCTGCTACAAGTATCGCGCGGGGTCCGCGTCGAACTTGTCCAAACAGGTTCGAGAGCGGAAGCGGTACTCATAGCTGTCGGGCTGGAAAAGAAGTGCTGCGTTTTTCAAAAGGGCCCGCTCTGGCCTTCCCTGAAAAACATTCTGGCGCTGTGACTTTGAAAAAGAACAGAGCAGAATCAGCGGAGCAAAAAGAAGCGCGCCTTACAACTTCTAAGCAAAGGGTCGCAGGTTCTATTCCTGCCGCGCCCACCAAAAAAAGCACACACTATTTCCGAATCCCCGGAACTCAGCCGATGTTTTTTGCGCTCTGCGGAGGAACCGCGATTTTCGATAGAATTTTAAAACCTAAACGTTGCGGAATCACAATGACCAACAAAGCTCAGAAGACCGCCATCCTTTTTCTACTCGCGATGCCGTTGACAGCGGCAAAACTGTCGGAGACCAAACCCGAAGATGTCGGCCTGTCTAAGGAGCGCCTCGGGCGGATTCACGAAGCGGTTCAGAGTCACATCGATTCGCGCGATATTTCCGGCGCCGTCACTGTGGTGATGCGTAAAGGTCGCGTCGCCCACTTGGAAGCGCACGGTTATATGGACCTGGATTCGAAAAAGCCGATGACGACCGGCTCTGTATTTAGAATCTGGTCAATGTCAAAACCGGTCACGGGCGCAGCGATCTTGATGCTCATGGAAGAAGGAAAATTGCGCCTCAATGATCCCGTGTCGCGTTTCATTCCGGAATTTAAGGATATGAAAGTAGCAGTCTCGCCGGATCGACCTGCCGAACCTGCTCCGTCGAACGACCCGCAACGGGCACCGAATCAGTATTACACCGTGCCATCCACTCGCGAAATCACGGTTCAGGATCTACTGACGCATATATCCGGCCTCGGCAGTGGGCCGTCCAGCAATTCGGCGATTCGCAAGTTCGGCGATCGGCCGGGCAAGTCGCTGGCAGAATACATTCCGCTTCTGGGAGGCACACCGCTTGATTTTCAGCCGGGCTCGCGGTGGACCTACAGCCCTTTAGCGGCCTTCGACACGCTGGGGCGGGTGGTTGAGGTTGCCTCGGGTCTCCCGTTTGATCAGTTCCTGCAAAAGCGAATCTTTGAACCTCTCGGAATGAATAATTCATCCTTTCGTCCTTCACCAGACCGCATGGCACTAGTCCCCACAACCTACCATCGCGCTGCGGGAGCATTACTGAAAACGGAAGCAATCAACCATTTGTTTGACTCCGGGTATTTCTCGGGCGGTGGCGGTCTCATGTCAACAGCGGACGATTATGGGAAGTTTGCCGAAATGCTTCTCGAAGGCGGCCAGTGGAACGGCAAGCGATTGTTGAGTCCGAAGACAGTCGACTTGATGGCGTCCGTGTTCGTGCCGGACACAGTCGTGGGTAGATCACCCGGGAGAGCATTTGGGCTGAGTGTCCAGGTCATCACTGACCCGGTTGCCGCGGGCCAGCGCGTCTCCAAGGGCAGTTTCGGATGGGATGGCGCTTACGGAACCCATTTCTGGATTGATCCCCAGGAGAAGATCGTCGGCATCATGATGATTCAGACAGACAATCCTAACCGTCAGCTTGATCGCGATTTCGAAAATGCTGTAATGCAGGCCGTTGTCGAATAGCCTCGCGACCTTCTACCGCGATCAAGCGTCCGGCTCCGGGAGCCCGGAACTGCGAAGTGGTTCGCGAATTGAAGGCGACCACCGCCTAACGGAACCGGTCTTGACCGTGATTGGCGGGCCAAACGGTTCGGGCTAAAGCACGCTCACTCTTTACCTCAACTTCGAGGGCCGGGAACGGCTGCTCGATCTGGATGCAATCGTTCGGATTCATGATCCGGAGGCCCCCCCGGGCTTGAGGCCCTCGCCGCCGGTCGAGAAGTTTTGAGCCGCTGGAACCGAATACACCACTTGGGATCGCGATGTTGATCGTGGAAGATGAGAAAGGGAACTAAGAGCCAACCGGAACTGTAGCGACAAGAAACGAAGAAAAAGAACTGGCAGGAATTGACCTTCGCGAGCGCCTGCGGCGGGTTGATGATGGCGAGGATGCATTGTGCCCTTGGATGTACAACGATCCATCTCGCCCGCATTCGCCCCAAAAACGGAGG
>JAYTGM010000004.1:0-2982 GCA_043733425.1 Terriglobia bacterium | reverse complement strand
CTGCCGTGACCGGTTCTGCGGAGAGCAGCATTTCAAGAGCGCGGCCGCGGCCGATTAGCAGGGGAAGCCGTTGAGTCGCGCCGTAACCCGCCAACATTCCGAGCTTCACTTCCGGCTGGCCCAACATGGCTTCGGGTGCTGCAAAACGGACGGTGCAGCACATGGCAAGCTCCAGGCCGCCACCCAGTGCCACCCCATTGATTGCAGCGACCGAGGGCTTGCGCATGGTCTCCAGCAGACGAAAGATATCCTGGCCGAAACGCGAGAGATGTTCGGCACTTTGCGGACTTGTGCGGGCGAGTTCGTTGATATCCGCGCCCGCAACGAAGGCACGGTCGCCGGCACCGGTGATGATGGCCGCTTTGATGGAATCATTGACCGTGATCTCTTTGAACGCCTGACCGAGTTCTCCCATGGTTTCCAGGTGCAAGGCATTGCGCTTTTCGGGCCGGTTCACGGTCACGGTAGCGATGCCGTCCAAAGCCTCGAACTGTATGTGGCTAAAAGGCATATGCCATACTTAGGTTTCCGCACAATCATAACGCATGGACCGCGAATTTATCCGCAATTTCTCTATCATTGCCCATATCGATCACGGCAAATCCACACTTGCCGACAGGCTTCTGGAGCAGACTGGAGCGCTGTCCAAACGGGAGATGATGGAACAGGTTCTGGATTCGATGGATCTGGAACGCGAACGCGGCATTACCATCAAAGCGCACGCCGTCAGGCTCGATTACAAAGCTTCCGATGGCAAGATGTATCAGCTCAACCTGATCGATACGCCCGGGCACGTGGATTTCAGCTATGAAGTTTCGCGCAGCCTGCAGGCCTGCGAAGGTGCCCTTCTGGTTGTCGACGCATCGCAGGGCGTGGAAGCACAAACGCTGGCGAATACGTACCTTGCGCTCAAACATGATCTGGAAATCATCCCGATCCTGAACAAGATTGACCTGCCTTCGGCTGAGCCGGAACGGATTCGTGAACAGATTGAATCTCTGATTGGGCTCGATGCCAAGGACGCGATCCTTTGCAGCGCGAAGCAGGGCATCGGCATCACGGAGACGCTGGAGGCGATTGTGCATCTGGTGCCGCCGCCGCGCGGCGACGCGGAAAAGCCTCTGCGCGCGTTGATCTTCGATTCGTGGTTCGATCCATACCGCGGCGTGATCATTCTGCTGCGTGTATTCGACGGCAAATTGAAGCTGGGTCAGAAGGTGCGCTTCTGGTCGAACGGTACGACGCACGACGTGGAAGGCTGTGGGTATCAGGCTCCGAAAGCGACGCCTACTCAGGAACTTTCGGCTGGTGAAGTGGGCTATCTCTACGCCAACATCAAGACCGTAAGCGAGGCGAAGATCGGCGATACCGTGATCGATGACGACAACCCCGCGACGGAGCCGCTGCCTGGTTTTGAAGAGATTAAGCCCATGGTGTTTGCGGGCCTGTATCCGGTGGAAAGCCACGAACACGGGCTGCTGCGAGATGCGCTGGAGAAGCTTCGCCTGAACGATAGCGCTTTCAACTTCGAACCTGAGAGTTCGACGGCGCTTGGGTTCGGATTCCGCTGCGGATTTTTGGGCCTGCTGCATCTTGAGATTGTGCAGGAGCGGTTGGAGCGCGAATTTAACATCGATCTGATCACCACCGCGCCGGGCGTGCGCTACCGCATTACCAATACCAAGGGCGAATCGTTCGAGGTAGACAACCCGAACAAGTTCCCTGATCCTTCGAGCATCAAGACAATTGAAGAGCCCATCATTGACGCCTCCGTGATCACGCGCGAGGAGTCTCTGGGCGGCGTCCTGGCGCTGCTCGAAGACAAACGCGGCATGCAGAAGAAGTTTGAGCACATTGGTAGCGGGCGCGTGCTGCTGGTGTACGAGATGCCGCTGAACGAGATTGTGCTCGATTTCTATGACCGGCTGAAATCGGTCTCCCGCGGTTATGCTTCGCTCGATTATGCGCTGGCCGGATACCGTGTTTCGCCCATGGTGAAGCTGGACGTTGTGATTGCGGGCGAGCCGGTGGACGCGCTCTCGATTATCGTCCATAAAGATGTGGCCTATGAGCGCGGCAAGACCCTGATTGAGCGTATGCGTAAGTTGATTCCGCGGCAGATGTTCGAGATCGCGTTGCAGGCCGCGATCGGACAGAAGATAATTGCGCGCGAGACGATTTCCGCCATTCGGAAGAACGTTCTGGCCAAATGTTATGGCGGCGATATTTCGCGGAAGCGGAAACTGCTGGAGAAGCAGAAAGCGGGCAAGAAGCGGATGAAACGCGTGGGCAACGTGGATATTCCGCAGGAAGCATTCTTAGCTGTCCTCCGGGTCACCGACAATTCTGACGACGATTGAACGTTCGTCCTCAGAGACCGTCTCGAGCGTGATTTCCGTGCGCCTCTGAGGCAGCAGGGCGGGGAAGCGCTCCCCCCATTCAATCAGCGTAAACCTGGCGCGTTCGATGATCTCATCGAGCCCAAGGCCTTCCACTTCACGCTCGGTTTCGAGGCGGTAGAGGTCGATGTGGATCACTTCGCCGTAATCGTGAATCAGCGTGAAGGTGGGGCTTGCGACGTCATCAGCCGCGGCTGCGCCCGCTCCGGATACGATGCCTTTCGCGAGAGTCGTCTTACCCGCTCCCAGGTTTCCGATGAGCAAGACCACTCCAGGGGTAAGCGTAGCTGCCAAATGGCAGCCAAGGGCTACCGTTTCGGCATCACTTGCCGTTTTGTACGTGACGGATGGCATGCGGCAGGAAGCGGATTAGATCGGTTGCAGTAAAGGCTTGCTCGGTCATTTCGGCGGCACCCAGTTCGCCCGAAAGCCCGTGAAGGTAGACGGCGGCCGCGATGGCAAGTTCCTGGTCTTTCGGGTGCTGCGCGATCAGGCCGGCTATCAGGCCAGTGAGGATATCGCCGGTGCCTCCCGTGGCCATGGCCGGCGACCCGGTGGGATTCACCCAGACGCGTCCATCGGG
>JAYTGM010000003.1:0-8225 GCA_043733425.1 Terriglobia bacterium | reverse complement strand
GGCGCGCCGTGATCTCGCGATAACGGTCCAGCTTCGCTAGATTCGCTTCATCTGAAACAGCCACCAGCAGCGTTTCACGCCCTCCTTCGCTCTGCCCGATTGAGAACACCTTCACTCGCGGCGACGCCTTCTCTAGCGCGCGGAAGTAACGGTATAGATCTTTTGTGTACGTAAGCTTATTGGGTGTGCCAACAACGTAGCCCAGCACCTTTTCCGGCGTTGGTACGGTAGAGGAGGCGGGCAGGTGGTCCACCAGTTCGGTGAGGAAGAATGGCTCCGTGGTGTACTCACGAATCTTGGCTGTGTAGCCGGCATCCAGCGCCTGCTGTGCAAATGCGCCCGCAGAAATGCCGAATAGAACAAGAAGCTTCCGCATAATTCCAGTTATGGTAACAAGCCGCCGTTATAATTAAGGATTCGTGAACGCACTAACCGAAGAACAAGTTCCCCAAGCAGAACTCATTCCCGAGGCAACAAGAAATGGCCTCGGTCCCTATCTGCTCTTCTGTCTGGCCCACTTCTGGGTAGACTTTTATTCAAGCGCCCTTGGAGTGCTGCAGCCTCTGCTGATTGCTCATTTCGGCTTCAGCTTCACGCAGGCTGGCATTTTAGGCGGCACTCTCTCGTTCTCTTCTTCCGTAACTCAACCTGTTTACGGATATCTGGCTGATCGGTTCCACTCGCGGCATTTCACCGTGCTCGCACCCGCCATGGCGGGCATCTTCATTTCCTTTCTAGGCTTCGCGCCAAGCTACCAGATACTGCTGGTCATGGTCTTTCTGGCCGGTGTGGGCATGGCGGCGTTCCACCCGCACGCCAGTTCGAATGCCACCAACACGCTGCAACGAAGCAAAGCGCGCGCCATGGCTGTTTTCATCAGCAGCGGCACGCTGGGGCTCGCCATCGGGCCCACCGTTTTTTCTTTCTTTACCGGTCGTTATGGATTGCGCGGCGCGGCTGCCGTCGCTATCCCCGGCGTCGCCGTCACGCTCCTGCTGCTCCCACTGTTGAAGCCCGAACGCAACCTCGCGATCGGCGATTCAAAACCCGGTTTCGATTGGGCGCCTTTACGCGCGGTATGGAAGCCCATGCTGCTTCTTTACATGCTGGTCTTTTTGCGCTCCGTGGTTCAGATTACGTTCACACAATTCCTTCCGCTCTATTTGCACACGCAACGCGGTTATTCGCTCAGTGCGGCAAGCTGGAGCCTTTCGCTTTACCTGATCGGCGGCGCGTTGGGCGGTGTCGCGGGCGGTAATCTGGCGGACCGCTTCGGAGGCAAGCGCGTCATCTTGATTTCCATGATCGGGTCCACGCCTCTGCTGGCGCTTTTCCTTTTCACAACCGGCTTACCCTCCGCCATCGGCCTCTTCCTAGGCGGTCTCATGCTGCTGTTCACAATTCCCGTGAATGTCGTGATGGCGCAAAATCTTGCGCCCACCCAGATGGGCACGGTATCGGCCCTCATGATGGGCTTTGGCTGGGGCATGGCCGGTATGATCTTTATCCCGCTGACCGGGTGGATCTCCGATCACTATTCCATGCAGACTGCGTTTACCCTCCTCCTCGCCTTCCCTGTCCTCGGGATCGGCTTGGCCGCCATGCTTCCGGAACGCACATGAAACGCGCTGTTTGCCTGCTCAGCGGTGGACTCGATTCCGCTACTTGTCTTGCTGTCGCCTTGCGCGATGGCTTCGAAACATACGCGCTCTCGTTCGATTATGGCCAGCGCCATCGCATTGAACTTTCAGCGGCAGAGCGCGTTGCCAGTGCGCTTGGTGCCGCTGGCCACAAGACGGTCAAGATCGATCTCCGCACGTTCGGGCATTCCGCCCTGACCGATGACATCGCGGTCCCAAAGGACCGTTCAGAAGCCGAAATGGGCGGCTCAATACCCATCACTTACGTTCCCGCACGAAACACGGTCTTCCTTTCTCTCGCACTCGCATGGGCGGAAGTATTAGGTTCCACTGACATCTTCATCGGCGTGAACGCGCTCGATTATTCCGGTTATCCCGATTGCCGTCCGGAGTTCATCGAAGCATTTGAGAGGATGGCCAGTCTAGCGACGCGCGCGGGTGTGGAAGGCGAGGCGAGGCTCACCATCCACGCGCCGCTCATGCATTTTACGAAGGCGGACATCGTGAAGCTGGGGCAGGAACTGAAGCTCGATTTCGGCTTGACCCATAGCTGCTATGACCCCGAGGCTTCCGGCACTCCCTGCGGCAAGTGCGATTCCTGCATCCTCCGCGCGAAAGGCTTCGCCGAAGCTGGTCTTCCTGACCCGGTTCTACGCCAGTGAAGATCGCAGAGATTTTCTACTCCCTGCAAGGCGAAGGTTCGTTGATTGGCGTGCCGTCTGTCTTCATCCGCACCAGCGGTTGCAACCTGCGCTGCCGCTGGTGCGATACGCCCTACACCTCGTGGCATCCGGAAGGCGCGGACATGTCTCTCGACGCCATCGTCGAGCAAGCATGTAGTTCTGGCGCAGCGTACGCCGTGGTCACCGGTGGCGAGCCGATGATAGCACCCGGCATTATCGAACTCACACACCGACTGCGCGATTCAGGCTTCCATATCACGATAGAGACCGCCGGCACCGTTTACGCGGACGTCGCTTGCGACCTGATGAGCATCAGCCCGAAGCTTGCCAACTCCACCCCCGAAGGCCCATTTCGCAGCCAGCATGAACGGCTTCGCTACAATCCTGAAGTGCTCAGCAAGCTGATGCAGCAATATTCGCATCAACTCAAATTCGTGGTTGCGGCACCGGAAGATCTGGAAGAGATCCGAAGCTACTCAGCCGACAAGCGCAACATCATCCTGATGCCAGAAGGCACGCGGCCCGAAGTCCTGAAAGAGCGCTCCCAGTGGCTCGCCGAAATCTGCAAGCGCGAAGGTTACCGTTACAGCCCACGCCTACACGTGGACCTCTGGGGCGATAAACGCGGCGTCTGACTAAATCATCCGCGTGATCGAGAACAGGGCATGTTACCTGCGTCGCCCTCATATCCGTCTAAACATAAAGAAACCACCTCTTCCAAATTGGCCCTCAACTCACCCAAGCTGGCACCCTGAGTGTGAGCGCCTGGCAAGCCAGGTACGATCCCGACGTAGAGCTTCGTCGCGGGGTCCCATTCGACGTATGCTGTGTACGATTTCGTCATTCCCAACCCACCTTCTCGTCTTTGTTCTGCTCATCGAGCCACTTCTGCAGGGGGGCGAAATAATCCACAATTGCGGTGGCATCCATCTGCCTCGAACCCGTCAGGGACTGCAGCGCAGTTTGCCAGGGGCGGCTCACGCCCATCGCCAGCATGGTGTTCAGGCGCTTGCCGGCTTCCGCGTTGCCATAGATAGAGCAGCGGTTCAGCGGCTCTTTGCAACCGGCGATTTGCGAGAGCGAACGGTGGAATTGAAACTGAAGAATGTCAGCCAGAAAATAGCGCGCATACGGCACGTTGGCCGCTACGTGGTACTTTGCAGCTGCATCGAAATCCGCTTCCGTGCGCGCTGTGGGAGGAGCAATGCCCTGATACTCGCGGCGCAGTTTCCACCACGCTTCGTTGTAATGCTCTGGCGTGATCTGCCCGCTGAAAACCTGCCAGCGATATTTATCGATCATCAATCCGAACGGCAGGAACGCAACCTTCTCCAATGCTTTACGAAGAAGCAGCCCGATATCGCGTGAGGCATCGGGGGCTTTATCGATGAGGCCTATCTTAACCAGATACTCGGGAGTGACGGAAAGAGCGATGGTGTCGCCGATGGCTTCATGGAAGCCGTCGTTGGCGCTATCGCGGAACAAAAACGGCTGCTTGTTGTAAGCACGCTGGTAGAAGTTATGGCCCAGTTCGTGATGGATGGTCAGGAAATCTTCCGCTGTAGGTTCGATGCACATCTTGATACGCAGGTCATTGTCGGAATCAATGTCCCAGGCGCTGGCATGGCAGACCACATCGCGGTCGCGCGGCTTGGTGAACAGCGAGCGCTCCCAGAAAGTAGGCGGCAGCGGCGCAAACCCGAGTGAAGTGAAAAAGCTCTCGCCATAATGCGCCATCTGTTTCGCATCGGTGTTGCGCTTTTTCAGAATGTCGCTGAGATCGTACCCGGGTGAGGCATCCTTCGGCTCCAGAAGAGGATAGATGTTGTCCCACGTCTGCGCCCACATGTTGCCAAGCAGATGAGCCGGAATGGGTCCATCTGCCGAAACCACGCTTGCGCCGTATTTCTCACGCAGCTTCTTGCGGGTGTAGGTGTGGAGCGAAAGGTACAGGGGCCTTACCTGAAGCCAGAGCCGGTCCAGCTCGGCTGCAAAAGCATCGGGAGGCATGTCATATTTCTCACGCCACATGGCGCCGGTATCTTTGAAGCCAAGCTCGCGTGCGCCTTTGTTCGCGAGCGCCACGTATTGCGTGAAGGGTGCGCGAATTGGCTTTGCGATGGCGTGCCATCCGGTCCATGCATCCAGCAACTGCTTGGGATCGCGGCTCTCGGCAATAGTCTTTTCAAGATCGCCCAGGTCGAGACACTTATCGGGTGTGGGGCAATACTTGCCCTTCCCGTAAGTCCCTTCCATACCCGCGACGATCCTGGTAAGCTCTTCGCTTTCTTTCGGATTCGCGGGAGTTGCGATAGTCAGGCCGTTGCGCAGCAGCAGCAGCTTGCGTTCGATGTCTTCGGGCAGCGGAGTGCCCTTGTACTTCGCCGCTTCTTTGGCCCAGATCACTCCGGCGTTGATCAGGTGCTCATCAGCCTTGGCGGCTAGTATTTCTGTATCGTCCGTGATGAAGTTGCTCTTCACCCAATCGGCGCGCTGGGCCTCGGTCGAGAGGATCAGACCCTGGCGCTCGGCATCTTCAACAAACTTCTTGGCTTGTTCGATGGTGGCGGAGTACGCGGGAACGCAGAGCAGAAGTGCAATGAGGAGCTTCACGCTTTCACTTTACTGCACGCCTGTTGTTAGACACTGTGGAGATGATAGTTTTGCTCATATTTGCGCTTCTTACGGCCGGCAGCCTGCAAGCGGCCACTCAGCGGTTCGATCTGGTTGTGTACGGCGGGACGGCGGGTGGCGTGGTGACTGCCGTGAGTGCCGCGCGGGAAGGGTTGCATGTGGTGCTGCTGGAACCCGGTACGCATCTGGGCGGCATGACCACCGGCGGGCTCTCGCGAACCGATGTGGGGAAGCGCGAGGTGATTGGCGGCATGGCTCTCGAGTTCTACCGGCGCTTGGGCAAGCGCTATGACGTGGGCCGGTTCGGGCAGGATGTGGCCTGGTACTTTGAGCCGCGCGTGGGCGAGCAGGTGTTGGAAGAGATGCTGCGGGAAGCAAGTGTCACCGTGGTGAAGCGGCAGCGCTTGCGCGAGCAGAACGGCGTGCGCAAGGCAGGTGCCATGGTGGAGGCGATTACTACCGAAGATGGTTCTGTTTTTGAGGGCCGCGCATTTGCAGATTGTTCCTATGAAGGCGATCTGATGGCACAGGCGAAGGTGAAGTACACGTGGGGCCGCGAGGGAATTGCGGAATATGGGGAATCGCTGGCGGGTGTGCGGGACCGGACGCCAAAGCATCAGTTCCTGGTGCACGTTTCGCCTTTCGACGCAGCGGGGAAGCTGTTGCCCGAAGTATCGGCGGCTTCGACGAAGGGCCAAGTGGGGGCTGCGGACCGGAAGGTGCAGGCTTATAACTTCCGGATGATTCTGTCGGATGACCCCGCGAACCAGGTGCCGTTTCCTAAGCCCACTGGGTATGATGCAAAACGCTTCGAGTTGCTGGCACGGTTGATTCAGGCAACCAAAGAGAAGACAGGGAAGGCTCCGCGTTTCGGAGACTTGTGCAACCCGCTGGTGATTCCGAATCACAAGGTAGATACGAACAACAACGGCGCGTTTTCGACTGACTACATCGGCAAGAATTGGGATTATCCGGAAGGCAGTTATGCGACGCGCGCACGCATCTGGAAGGATCATGAACTTTACACCAAGGGCTTCTTCTGGTTTCTGGTGCATGACCCGCGCGTGCCCAAGGAACTGCAGGCCGAGGTGAATGGATGGGGCTTGGCGAAAGACGAGTTTCAGGATACCGACCACTGGCCCAACCAGTTGTACGTGCGCGAGGCGCGTCGCATGGTGGGCGAATACGTGATGGTGCAGAAAGATTTGCAGACCGACTTGCGCAAGACCGATGCGATCGGAATGGGGAGTTATAACAGCGATTCGCATAATATACAGCGTTTGGCGACGGCCGCCGGCGCTGTGGAAAATGAGGGCGATATGCAGGTTGCTGTGACGCCCTACCAGATACCGTATCGCGTGATGCTGCCCCGTCGAGGGGAATCGACGAACCTGCTGGTGCCCGTGTGCTTCTCGGCCAGCCATGTGGCGTATTCGAGTTTGCGGATGGAGCCGCAGTACATGATTTTGGGACACGCGGCCGGTATCGCGGCGGCTATGGCCATTCGCGGAGGTCCCGCGGTTCAGGATATCGATGTGGCCCAGCTTCAAAGCAAGCTGAAGACTCAGGGCATGGTGGATGAATGGAAGCATTAGGGTTCCAGGCCGAGAATCCAGCCTTCGGCACGGGCGCTTGGCGGAAGCTTCACGGATAAGAATCGGTTGAGAGCCGCCGGAAGGCTGAGTTGAGCTTGCAGGGTGCGGACCTGCCATTCGTCTTTACAGGTATTCTTTGGCGGTGCGCCGCAGAGCGAAGGATAAATTTCGGCGATGACGTAGCGGGTGACCGGTTCTTCGAAAGGCCAGACTGAGCAATCTTCGAGTGCCGTGCGTAGGCGTTGCAGGTGCGGGATACCGGTGAGCGATTGGCTGCCGCAGGTGCCCGGATAGGCTAACTTCCAGGGTGGCTTTGCGCCCTTCTGTTCGGTAGCGCGCTCGGGGAGCGGCACTGGTGGCTTGGTGGTAGTTAAGAAGCGGCCCGCGTGCTTTGCGGGACAACCCCAAAAGGGGCTGGGGCCTCCGGTTAAGCGGCGGTTCAGTTCGGCTGCTACGGCGAAGCGGTTGTTGGTGTTGTCTTCCGCGTCTTCGATCAGTTCCGTGAGCAAGGGCCACGGGATTCGATAGTGAGCGAAGCCCAAGGGAAAATCGAAACCTAGCAGGACGCGCCCTTTCAGCGATTGCGCTAGCTTGGTGATTTCGCGCATCGCCTGATGGCGTGTCGCCGGGTTATGCGCACTGCCATCGTGGCAGTACCAGATGCTGTCGGCACCTGTTTTGGGTGTGGAGTTGGCGCTCCAGTCTACGATGATGACGTGGTCGAAGCGTACTTGATTAGACTCTGGGGGACATGACGGCATCGGGACAATATCGCTCTATGAATTCCTGGCCTAACTGGGCGCGGCGAACGCGTTCGCGGGAAAGGGCGATGACTGTGTTTTCAAGATGCGTACCACTGGGGTAAACGTCAGGACTATTGCGCAGGCCGTACTTCAGGTAGATGGGTGCTGCTACGCGGATGAGTTCGGGAATTTCGTAGTAGCGGAGGAAGCCGCCGATGTTGTCCGGGGCTTCGACGTAGAAATCGATGGGCATGTGGACGGCCTGGCGGATGGCCGCGATCTGCGGGATGGAGAGATCGCTTGGGATATTGAGCGTGGTGGCACCCAGATCTTCCATGAGCCGGGCACTGGCCGGGTTGCAGGGGGCCATCATGACGGAGGTCTTGATAATGAGGTCCGCGGGGAGATCGCCTGATTTCTTAAGTTGGCCGATGATTTGGAGGACGCCCAGATCGCTGACCAGCACGCTGCGGAGGCCGAGATCGATGGCGTGCAGCAGGTCTTCGAGAGCGAAGGCGAGTTGGGTGGCTCCGCGTGCCGCAAGGCCGAGTGCCTTGCCTGCCGGCGAGAAGACTTGCGCGCCGGTATCGTAGGTGGCGCGCGGGCCGATGAAGAGGTTCACTTCCACTTTGGCTTCACGGCCGATTTCGAGCATCTCGAAAATTTCGGTATTCGACATCAGCATGATGCCGGAGCCCTGGCTGACGCGATGTATGGGGACTTGACGCAGTTGCGCTTCCTCCAACACGGCACGAAGAACTTTCGGGCCTTCAGTGGAAGGAATCTCAATGCGGTACTGGCCGCCGTCAGGAAAACGCTGCGTGCTGGTGATGGCCTCGTCGGTTCCGGGCAGGCCAAGCTTTTCGATTAGTTGTTGGGCGCGCATGCGGGGAGGATTTCAGATTGAGGGAACATTTTCGCGATTTCATC
>JAYTGM010000002.1:0-3000 GCA_043733425.1 Terriglobia bacterium | reverse complement strand
CCTGCGTGCCACGCGGACCTTTTAGCGTGTCGGCCACTTCATTCTGGCCCATGGCGCTGGTGGGTTTGTCATTGATCGAAATCATGTAATCGCCGGGGCGGAGGCCGGCTTTAAACGCGGGCGAATCTTTGAAGGGCTCGAAAACCGTGGCCTTGCCATTGCGGACGCCAACTTTCATGCCGACGCCGTAATAGTTGCCGCGCTGGCCTTCACGCATGATGGCGAAGGTGTGCGTGTCGTAATAATTCGAGTGGGGATCGAGGGTGCGGAGCATGCCGGGGATAGCTCCGTTATAGATAGCTTTATCGGCGTTAACGGGCTCGGCGAAGTTTTCTTCCACTACGTTGTAGGCCTTTGTGAAAGTTTTGAGGCTGCTCTTGACATCGTCATCGTCGGCGGCAGTTGCGGCTGAGGCGATGTCGAGATGCGGGCCGATGAAGCCGCCCAACAGAGCGCAGGCCAGTACAAATAGGGGAAGGAACAACAGGGAACGCCGTTTTTGGGGCATCGAAGGGAAACGTCCTCTCTTAAAAGAAGTATATCAATCCGATAGACGGAGATCGGCGGTAAGTGGGGTACAGTGTTGGGATGCGACTGGCGCTGATGGCGCTGCTTGGGTGCGGCGCAGTGTGCGGGCAAAACAGGCTGAGCGAGTTTCTGAAACTGACGCCAACCCAGATAACGCAGGTGCTGCAGTTGAACACCGATCTGGACAAGTTGGTGAGTGCTAAGCAGCAGCGGGAATATGCGGTGCAGCAGGAGTTGCAGGCGGAGTATGCCAAGCCGCAGCCCGATGCGCGCGGGGTGGGCCAGCGATATGTAGAGATCGATTCGCTGGAGCATGAGATTGCGGCGGCGCGAGCGGGTGTGCAGGTGAAGGCGGCCGGGCTGTTGACAGATGCGCAGAAAGCGTTGTTGCAGCAGGTTTCAGCGGCGGCGGTGCAGGGGAGTGTGTTGCGGGATGCGAGTTGTGCGTATCTGACGGCTGCGATTGGAACATTGCCGACAACGGCGCAGCGAAGTGGCGATTTCGCGATCTATGACCCTCTGGGCAATCCCTTCCCGACGTTCTTGCCCGATGTGGTTGTCTTTGGAAATCTTTCGTCTTGTGCCCCAAACTTTCCGGTTTCCATCCGCAATTCCTTTGCTTTAACCGATGACCAGGTAAGCGCGATTGCCGCGCTGCAAGCGGCTTACTGGAGTCTGAATGCGAGGAAACAGAACAGGATCGCCGATGTTCTGGTGGAGATACGCGACGAAACCGCGAAGCCTGCGCCGGACCCACTTGCTTTGGGCGTGCGGTATGCGGAGTTGGGAGAGATCCAACAGGAGCTTACCCAGGCCGATGTGCAGGGGCGAGTGGCGGCACGGGCTCTTTTGACTTCGGCGCAGCGGTTGAAATTACAAGGGCTGCTGGATGCTTCCGCAGTGGCTTCCTATATTTATGTAGCAGAGAGTTGTCACTTTCTTGGGGTGCCCGCCGGTACGCAGGGTTTCGATTACACGGGAGGCCAATGTTCACCAAATTTCTGAGTGCCGCACTGCTGCTGGCGGCGAATTGCTTCGGACTGGATTATTTCCAGCCGGTTTTCGCACTTTCGGATACGCAGCGCGCTGCCGTTGTGCAACTGAACCAGAAGTATAACGATGCTTGGTTCGCTCAACAAAATAGGCTCTACACTCTGGACAGAGAAGTGCGCTATTTGATAACACAGGTTGCACCGGAGCCGCGCGAGATTGGCGTGCGCGCCGTGGAGATTGAGAACATCCGGCGGGACCGGGTGGCAAAGCAGACTGCGCTGCAAAAGCAGATTGCGGACTTACTGACGCCCGTGCAGGCGGCTACGCTGCAGGGTCTGGTTTCGGCGGCGATTCTGCGACCGCTGGCGAGCGATGCGGCCTGCGCCAATCTGGTAGCGCAGCGGCAATTTCAATGGTTCGACACGACTGCCTTTTATCCGAACTTTCCCGGGAATATTATCAAGGCTTCCCTGTTCATTCCCTCGCTGATTCCGCCGGCGCCTACGGCCTCATTCTGCGGTTCCGAAATGTTCCCGATTTCCGTGCGTGGCTATCTGAGTTTGACCGATGCCCAGATTTCGATGCTGTTCGCGGCCAGCGCCGAATATAACGATTTTTATGTCCGGAAGCAGAATCGGTTGAACGATTTGAACCTGGAAATAGAGGACCTGACCGCAATGCCCGGCGTGGACCCGGTTGTGCTGGGGCTTCGGTATTTAGAGGTTGCGCAGATTGGGCAGCAGATTCAGGACAAGAGTGCGCAACTGCGCGATGCGTCGCGGTCACAGCTTACGCCGGCGCAGACTCTATTGGTGAACGTTCTGGATATCAGCAATTCCGGTTTGATTGACAACTTAGTTGGCTGTAACCTGCTGCAATTGCCGCTGGGATCGGCAAATTCCGGGGCGGGGATCACCGGGATTGCCAGCAACTGCTTTCTCCAAGGCGTTTTGGGTACGCTTTAGAGCGGCCGGGCGGGGGTGCGGACGCGTTATTGGAAGCCGCGCTCCTGGGGTGGCCTTGGAGCGGATTAGGATGGCGAGCGTGGCCGGAACCTGACATTTTCCTGCATTTGCAAAAGCCCATGGGATGAGACGGTCGGCGCGCTGATTAAACGAGTGGTGTTTTGGCCGTTCCCCAATCAGGGTCTACTCCGACAGGTTGGCGGGGCGGTACTCATCGTGAAGAGATTGCTGGAGCGGCCGTAAGATGCGATAGCTTGTATTTACGGTACACGATGGAATCTGAAAATCCCCGCCGCTTTACCTGCCTGCCGAATTGCTCGAAATGCTGCCAGATAGAAGGCGAGGTGTACCTGGGCGAGGGTGACCTGGAACGGGCTGCCGCGTTTTTGGGGATTGCGCCTGAAGTGTTTGAGCGGCAGTATTGCATTCGCACGCGCACGCAGCTGCGGCTTCGGAAACCGCGGGACCGGCAGTGCACGTTTCACCGCGATAACTGCTGTTCCATTCATCCGGC
>JAYTGM010000001.1:0-3000 GCA_043733425.1 Terriglobia bacterium | reverse complement strand
TCAAATTCAGTGCTCCCTGCGGGAAGGCATCGCCTGTGCCGAATCTGAGTGACGTGGGGTACACGGCTGCGGTCGCCAGAAGTGAGGCACCGCTATTCAAAGAGCCTGCCCCGGCTTTCTGGACGCCTGCGGGAGTGGAGCCGAAGTTTAGCGAAGTGGCCGAGTTGATCAACAGCGACCTGTATTGGGCAACGGTCAAACCGGGCCGGGCGGCCTTTAACAGTGCGGCTGCGCCAGCGACGGTCGGAGTGGAAAAGCTGGTGCCATCGACCAAGATGTATCCGTCAGGGCTGTACATTTCCCCATTGGCATCGAAGCTTTGGGTGGCCACGTAATAGCTCTCCCCGACGGCCACCAGATCTGGCTTAACGGAAAAATCAACGTTTGGGCCAGCGGCGCTGAAACTGGAAATCCGCTTGGGGTCCAGGCGAACCGGGCCCAAGGTAAACGACACAACCGCGGATGCGACGGTGCCCGACGCAAGCGCCTGTTTCAGCGTCAAGCCATCGGCATTTGACATCATCTCGGCGGGAAGTACAGCGGTTCCTACCGCCATGGAAATGGGGTCAGGGGCGGAAGCCGCCGCATAAACCACAGCAGCTGACGCTCCAGCCGTCGCCGCGTTGTTGAACTTCGTTTCGAACGTGCAGGTGCCGCGAAGAATTAATGCGATTCGGTTGGAAAGTGAGCCCACAGGCAGCGCACTGCACGCTAAACCGGAACCATCGAGAGTCTGTACATCGACTATTGAATTCGATACCGGACCGGCGGGAACAGGGCCACCGCCCGGAATAGCAAGCAAAGGGTCGGAGCCTGAAATTTGAACGAACGCGGCTAAGGTGCGGTCGTTGCGCTGTGCCCCCACCGTAATGGCATCGGGCGCGGTTCCCGGGCTGCTGATGGTGAACGGATCGGTGCCGTTATTGCCCGCCGCGACGACTACGATCACCCCCGCGCTGATGGCGCGTTCCACCGCTTGCACTTCTAGGTCATCGCCCAGGCGCGACACGATATCGGAACCGACACTCAGGCTGATCACATCCATGCCGTCTTTCATGGCATCGTCTAAAGCTTTGAGAATCACGGCGTCAGTGGTCTCATCGTTATAATTAGGATGACCAAAGATCTTGAAGCTGCCGATCCAGGCACCGGAAGCGACGCCCGTCAAGGTAGCCGCCGGCGCCGCGACCGTGCCACCGGTGACGCGATGGCTGTTCTGGATAGTGATTTCCGCGTGCGCGGCACGCAGGGTCTGCGAGTTGTGGATGCTTCGGTGTTCCTGAAAATTCCTGGTTACTTCATCGTATCCGCGATTTATATGATTAGCGAAAAAGCGCTCGATGCCATTCTGAAGGACATAAAGTAAACCCATGGACCCCGCGAAAAAAGCAGAGCTGCGCGAAGTAAACATCCAGGAGAGCGACGCCGCCAAAGCCACCCAGAAAAGCCAGCGCGACATTCTGAAACAGGACATGGCCCGGTCTTTTATTACAGACCCGCTGCTTTCCCGTGTTCTGAAAGCCGTTAAGGAAGACCATGCGCCGGATACCAAATTCGACATCATCATTTCGCTAAACGAATCGTTCCTGGGCGGTGTGACGGCTGCTTCCCGAGAGGTGGCGAAACGCGCCGATGCCTGGGGGCACATCAAGTATCGCGAGCTGCCGCCCTACGTTTTCGCTTGCCTGACCGCGCAGCAAATTCTTGATCTGGCTAGCGAAGCGCGTGAGTTAACGCGCGCCCACGGCCGCTCTGGCAGTGTTGTGTACCGCATTTGGGAAGACCAGGACATTAGCACCACGCTCACCCGCTCACTCATTACCGTAAAGGCCGATGCCGCGCACCGTGCGTTTGAAGCGTTCGGCGAAGGCATCGTCTGGGCCGTTCTCGATTCCGGCATTCAAGGCGACCATCCGCACTTCAAAGAAACGCAACCTCATTTCCGCGATGAGGAACTCATGCGGCCTTTACTTCATCTGGATTTCACGCCCAATGGCCGACAGGACGATACTTCCGCGGGCCCGCAACACCACGATCCATCTGCGTTGCAAGACAATTTCGGACATGGCACCCATGTAGCCGGCATCATCGCGGGTTGCTGGAAATCGAATAATCCGAACGGTCACTACGTGATCGGCACCGAAGTGCACGATGAAATGAGTGACAAAGGGATTCCCCAGCGCGCCGACCTTCTGAAATGCATTTCAGGCGTTGCTCCCAAGACCCGGCTGATCAGCTTGAAAGTGATTGCGGATCAGGATTTAGAAAACCCAAAGCAAGTGGCCGGCCAAGGAAAAGTGAGCTGGGTGCTGATGGCTATCGATCAGATTCAGCGGTGGAATCAGTATGGCAAGCACCTGCTGATTCACGGCGCGAACTTGAGCCTGGGTTATGAATTCAATCCACGCTGGTTTGCCTGCGGCAAGAGCCCTCTCTGTGTTGAAGTGGACCGGCTGGTGCGCAGCGGCGTGGTGGTGGTGGTCTCCGCCGGTAATGGCGGGTATTCTTTGCATGCGCAATCGAACGGGCAATGGCAGGCCGGTTATAACAATCTGAGCATTACTGACCCGGGCAATGCGGATTTGGCGATCACTGTCGGGTCCACTCATCGCGAGAAACCGCACCTGTATGGCGTGTCCTACTTCTCATCGCGCGGTCCTACCGGCGATGGCAGATTGAAGCCCGACCTGATCGCCCCTGGCGAGCGCATCATCTCTTGCGCGGCGGGGCAGGAGCAGAAGAAATACAGCATGACCGATGCGAACGGCAAGCCTCTCGATGAAGTGCTTTACTGCGAATTGAGCGGCACCAGCATGGCCGCGCCTCATGTTTCAGGCGCAGTGGCCGCATTTCTTTCCGTCAGGCAGGAGTACATCGGTGAGCCAGCGCAGGTCAAGCAAATTCTGATCGACAACGCCATCGATATGCGTCGCGAGCGTTCCTTTCAAGGCGCGGGTTTGTTGGATCTGATGAAGGTACTGCAATCGGTTTAAGGAGAAT